>JAZKIE010000087.1:3312-8661 GCA_040385025.1 Pseudomonadota bacterium
CCGTGTGCGCCCACAGGCCATGAAGGCGCCAGGCCTTCAAGCTGCGCCACCAGCTCTTCCGTGCCAGCCGGCGCAATCACATAAGCCCCGCGCACACCGGTCAGGCCAAGCGCCTTGTTCGGTGTCCAGAGCTGCCAGAACGCTTGCACGGCTGCATCCGGCAGCGCCAGTGCAGCGCTGAGCCGCAGCGGCTCATACGCGCGGTCCAGCACACACAAGGCGCCGTCACCCAGCAATTGATCCAGCCCCAACTGCGCGACGCCCATCGGGCTGGACGGGTCACAGGCCCAGCGCAGTTGCGCCTGCGCTGCCTGCATGACCACGGGCAGCTTCCAGGCCTGCGCAGCCTGCGCATAGTCGCCGTAAGCGTGCGGCGGTAGCCAGACGGCGCGGGCGCCGCGCTGCGCGGCCAGTGCCGTGATGCGAAAGATGAATTCACTGGCGCTGCCGGCCAGCACCACGCGCTGCAGCTTCACACCATGGAAATCAGCAAGCTGCGCACGCAGCGCCGTGTAAGTGGCGTCCGGGTAACTCGCCGCGTCGGCCTGCTGAACCGCCGCCAGCGCCTGGGGGCACGGCCCACAGGCGTTGCTGTTGCTGGAAAAATCGTGCAAGGGCACACCCTCTTCATCCGGCCCGCCGTGGCTGCGGGCTGTCATCGGGCCACTCCATTCGCTATCAATAACATAGCTGCTGACGCAAGTACAGCAAGGGCCAGAATCACTTTTGATGCAACACCCAAAGCCAGAAACGTGTCTGCGGCTTGCGGCGCCCTGCCCGCTGCGTTCAGCGTGTAGGCACCGGGTTTGCGCAGGCACACGCCGAGGGCCAGCGCCATGGCAGCCATGGGCCAGCCGCTGTTGGGCGACGGTGTTTTGCCAGCTTCCGAACGCAGCGCCTTGAAGGCCAGCCCACCGGTTGCCAGCGCCAGCAGCAAGGCCGTCAGGCGCGCCGGCAGCCAGGACAACACATCGTCGGCCCGCGCCGCCCATTTGCCGGCCCACTCCCAGCGCTGGCCACGGTACACACCGCGGTAGCCCCACATGGCATCGGCGGTATTGGCAAAGCGGTACATCGCGGCGCCGGGCAGGCCCAACAGCACAAACCAGAAGACAGGCGCCACCACCGAGTCATTGAGGTTTTCGGCCAGCGACTCGATCGCGCTTTCGCGCACTTCGCTCTCACTCAGCTGGGCCGTATCGCGGCTGACCAGCCAGGACAGGCGCTCGCGCCCGGCCTCCAGCGACTGCTGCAGCGCGGCCTCCACCGCGCTCACTTCACTCTTCAACATGCGCCAGGACAACATGGGTTTGAGCAGAACAGCCAGCACCAGCGCGGACAGCAATTCAGGCAGTTGCGCCAGTGTCAGTGCCTGCAGCCACGCCGCCAGCCCGCCCGCCGCCAGCATGCCCACGCACCAGGCCAGCGTACCGGCGCCAAATGCCGCAGCAGCAGGCAGGCCGGGCAAGCGCCGGCCCGCCAGCTTGAGATAAAAGCCCATGGCCACCACCGGGTGGATCGCGGCCGGCGGCTCGCCCCACAGCCGGTCGATCAGCAGCGCCAGCAACAGGGCGGCGGCCAGAACCACGGGCGCTCAGTCCTCGATGCCGCGCTGCGCCGGAATGCCGGCGTTGAACGCATGTTTGACCTTGCTCATCTCGGTCACGGTGTCGGCCAGTTCAATGATCTCGGGCGGGCAGCGCCGGCCGGTGATCACCACATGCACGTCTTTCGGGCGATCACGCAGCGTCTGCAGCACGTCGTCCAGCGGCATCCAGCCGTAGATCAGCGGGTAAGTCAGTTCGTCGAGCACCACCATGAAGTTCTCGCCGCCCAGGATCGCGGCTTTGGCCTTTTGCCAGCCATTGCGCGCCAACTGGGCCGAGTGTTCGAGGTCCTGGCTTTTCCAGCTGAAGCCGTCGCCCAGGCCTTCGATGGGAATGCCCAGTTGCTCGAACATGCGGTGTTCACCGAAACGCGCGGTCGGCACTTTCATGAACTGGAAAATCTTCACCGCCTTGCCGTGCACATGGTGGCGACCGTGCGCGCGCAGCGCCAGGCCAAAAGCGGCCGTGCTTTTGCCCTTGCCGTCACCGGTGTTGACAATGAGCAGGCCACGGCGCTCGCCTTCGGGCTTGTCGTAGGGCTTGTTGGTCGGGGGGGTTTCAATCTGCATGAGAGGTCTTTCCGGGATCAGATGCGGGGTAGCGCCACCCACTGGCCGGCCAGCGGATGCACGGCGATGCGGTGGTCAAAAACTTCTTCGAGCGCTCTATGTGTGGCCGCGTCGGCGCAGGCACCCTGATGCACGACCCGGCCACCGGTCATGACAACCATCTCGTCAGCCTGCAGTGCAAAGGAAATTTCATGCAGCACGCTGACCACGGTTTTGCCGCAACTCACCAGCTCGCGCGCCAGCAGCAGCCAGTCGGCCTGGTGCGGCGGGTCCAGGTTGGCCAGCGGCTCGTCCATCAGCAGCACCTCGGCTTCGACCGCCAGGGCGCGCGCCAGCAGCACACGCTGTCGCTCGCCACCCGAAAGCTGGCCCAGCGGCCGCTCGCGCCAGTCCCAGGCCTGGGTCGTGCGCAGCGCTTTTTCCACGGCGGTATGGTCGGCCGCGCTGGGCGGCGCCAGCCAGGGCTGATGCGGCAGCCGGCCCAGCATGGCGACGTCCCAGACCGTCAGATCGTCGGCCGAGATTTCGTTCTGGCCCAGCCAGGACAGTTGCTGGGCGCGTTCACGCGCGCGCAACTTGTCCAGGGGCTGTCCGAGCAACGCGACCTCACCGCCGTGCGGCAGCAAACCCGCGAGCACGCGCAGCAAGGTGGACTTGCCGGCGCCGTTGGGGCCAACAATGCTGGTCCAGCGCGCAACCGGCAAGGCCAGCGAAATGCCGTGAAGCACCTCGGCATTTCCGAGCGCAGCCCTGATGGAACGCGCGCCAATAGCTATTGAATTCATAGCAAACCGCCGCCGCGTGCGGTACGCCTGTGCATCAGCCACAGCAGGTAGCTGCCCCCCAGCACCGCCGTCAGCACGCCCACCGGCAGTTCCTGCGGCGCGATCACCCAGCGCGCCAGCACATCAGCGGCCATCAACAGCAGGCCCCCCATCAGCGCGCTGAGCACCACCAGCCGCGCATGGGTGGTCTTGACGATGGAGCGCACCAGGTGCGGCGCGGCCAGCCCGACAAAGGCGATCAGTCCGGTCTGTGCCACCGCAGCGCCGGTGGCCAGGGCCAGTACGCCGACCAGGGCGGCGCGCACGGCGGCCAGCGGCAGGCCCAGGCTGGCGGCGGTCGCCTCGCCCAGCGCCAGACCATCAAGCACACGCCCCAGCGACCAGGCGACAGCCACGGTGGGCAGCAGCACTGCCACCATGACAGCGCAGGACGACCAGCCGACAAACCCCGTGCTGCCCAGCATGAAGGCCTGCATGGCCTGCAGGATGTCCGGCACGGCCAGCGTGACGAGATCGCGCGCCGCACCCAGCACCACACCCACAATGACCCCGGCCAGCAGCAGGCGCAGGGTGTGCAACACACCGTTGGCCAGCAGCAGCGTCAGCAACACGCCGCCGACCGCGCCTGCAAAAGCCGCGCCCGTCAGCCCCATGCGCACGAGAAAGGAAGTCGCAAACGGCGAGGCCCCAAACAAAGCCAGCGCCACCGCCACGCCCAATGCGGCGCCCGAAGCGCTGCCGAGCAAATACGGATCGGCCAGCGCATTGCGAAACAGGCCCTGGGCCACAGCGCCGGCCAGCCCGAGCAGGCCGCCGGCGACCCAGGCGCCCAAAGTGCGCGGCAAACGGATGTCCCAGATGATTTGCCAGGCGACCGGATCGCGGTGCGCCTGCAGCACGCTGTCAAAACCGGTGCTGCCCACACCGGCGCCCAGCAGCAGCAGGCCGGCGGCGGCCAGCAGCAGGACGAAACCGAGCAGGTAGCTGCGTTGCTGGACGGCGGCGCTCATTGAACCGGCACCCCGGCCGGGCCGCTCTTGCTGGCGATGCACCTGGCCATGATGCGCGCGGCCTCAGCCATGCGTGGACCGGGGCGCACCAGCACATCGGACTCTTCAGGCGTGAACACACACAGCCGCCCTTCGCGCAGGGCGCGCATGCCGGACCAGCCGGGGCGCTGGGCCAGGCCCTGGACGCTGCGCGCACCAATCATGATCAGATCGGGGTTGGCCCGCACCACGTATTCGGGGTTGATCTTGGGAAAAGGCCCGAGTTCGGCCGGCATGATGTTTTTGACCCCCAGGCGCAGCAAGGTCTCGCCGATGAAGGAGGTGGTGCCGGCGGCATACGGCCCGCGGTTGACTTCGAAATACACACGTGTGTTCCTGGCGGCGGGTGGCAGCGATTGCGCCGCCGCCGACACGCCGGCGTCGATGACGCGCCAGATGCGCTGCGCGTCCGCCACCTCCAGCACCTGACCAATCTTGCCCATCACGCGCTGCACATCGGCCGCGCTTCGGGGCTCCAGCGCCACCACCTTCAGGCCCAGCGCCTCCAGCCGCTGGACACCGCGCGAGGATGTGGCCATCAGCACCACGTCCGGCCGCAGCGCAACCACGGCCTCGATATTCGGGTCGATGCCGCCGCCCACCTGCGGCAGGCTGCGCACCCCGGCCGGGTAGTTGGAGTAGCGGTCCACGCCGACCAGACGCTTGCACTCCCCGAGCTCGCAGACGGTTTCGGTCAGCGAGGGCAGCAGGCTGACGATGCGCTGTGGGGATTGCGCCAGCGTGACCGTGACGCCGCGGTCGTCGGTGATTTGCAGGGCCTGTGCAGGCGCAAGCGCAGCCAGCAGGCACAGCGCGCCCAGAATTTTTTTCATAAACCGTCTTTCAGCACCAGCGGCAAGCCCGCCGCCATGAAGGTCACGCGTTCACAAACCTGCGCCACTTCCTGGTTCAGCCGGCCCAGCGCATCCACAAAATCGCGCGTCTCACGCCCCATCGGAATCACGCCCAGCCCGATCTCGTTGCCGACCAGCACCAGCGGGCCGGAGGCGGCCTGAATTGCTCCTAAAAGCATAGCTGACTGCGCAATCTGGTCGTGGGCTGGAGGCCCTTTTGTCTCCAGACTTTCAGCAGGCATGAGCAGGTTGGTGAGCCACAGCGTCAGGCAGTCGACGACGACCAGCGTTTGCGCATTGCTGTGCTGCGAGATGGCTTGTGCCAATTGCAAGGGCTCTTCCACCGTGAACATGCCGGGCACCCGTTCGGCGCGATCCTGCTGGTGGCGCCTGATGCGTTCATGCATTTCCGTATCCCAGGGCTGGGCGGTCGCAATCAGCACGGCTCTGTGCGCCGGTGACTGCGCAAGCCAGCCGCGTGCCAG
>JAZKIE010000087.1:8761-9871 GCA_040385025.1 Pseudomonadota bacterium
ATGATGTCGGGGTTGCGCCGCACAATCTCGCCGCCGTCGGCAATGATGCGGTCCTTGCCCATGGCCTGTGAGGCCAGCTCGGGAAAGCAGTCGTCACCCCCTGCAATCGCCATCAGTTCCGACACCCAGGCAATCGCGCTGATGTGCGGGTCATACCACTCTTCAAAAAACACGCGCGGCCGGCGCTTGAGCCTGGCCGCTGTCTGCTCGATGGCCAGCAGGCGTTGCTGCATGGCCTGAATCAGCGTCAGCCCCTTCGCCTCTTGCCCCACCATGGCGGCAAGCTGGTACATCATTGAAAAAATTTCGGCGACGCTGCGCTGGTTGAAGATGGTGACCTGGATGCCTTTTTTGACAAGCTGCGACGCGATGTCGGCCTGCAGGTCCGAGAAGCCGATCACGCAGTCGGGTTGGAGGTCCACAATCTTGTCGATCTTCGCGTTCAGGAAGGCGCTCACTTTCGGTTTTTCCTCACGCGCACGCGGCGGCCGCACGGTGTAGCCCGAGATGCCGACAATGCGGCGTTCTTCGCCGAGCAGGTACAGCCACTCGGTCGGCTCTTCGGTCAGGCAGACGATGCGCTGCGGGCCATAGGCCGCCGTGCCTGTGCCGGCAGCCAGTGCGCGCCAGTCTGTCGATCCGGTCATGGCTTGTCCTTCAGAAACAGTGCCGCAGCGGCGGCCGGGTTCGACGCGAACCAGGCGTGAAAGTAGCTCGCTTTCAGATTCCCGTCCGGACCGGCGACATACAGCGCCTCGCCCTCGCCGCGCAGCTTGCGCCCTGGCGCGGCTTCGGTGCGGGTCGCGGGCGCCAGCGGCGTGCTGCAGGTGGAGTAGTGAAACGTATGGCCACGCAGGGTGCCGCCCGCCACGGTTAGCTGTTGCGGACCCAGCGCAGCGAGTCGTTTTTGCATGGCAACACGCCCCGGCAGCACACCCCACATGGCGAAACTGCGGCCATCGACGGTTTGCAGTTCGTCAAACAGCGTCATCATGCCGCCGCACTCTGCCCAGACCGGCTTGCCGCCGGACACATGGGCGGCGATGGCGGTTTTCATGGCGCCGTTTGCTGCCAGGGTCGCGGCATGTAGCTCGGGGTAGCCGCCGGGCA
>JAZKIE010000088.1:0-1741 GCA_040385025.1 Pseudomonadota bacterium
GTCGCCAACTGCCGCCAGTTTGCGCTGCTGCTCAAGACGGAAGCCCAGCGTCTGGGTGTCAATTTCGAGTTCAACAAGGCCGTAGCCCATATGGAACGAGCGCGACCAGCTACTTTTTTGATAGCAAACGAGGCCACGCCGCGCAGCTTCGACGCTGTGGTGCTGTGTGCCGGCCTGGCGTCGGCGCGCCTGCTCAGGCCGCTGGGCCTGAAGGTTCCGCTGGCGGCGGTGTACGGCTACTCGATCAGCGCGCCAATCCGCGAGCCACTGAACGCGCCGCGCAGCGCGCTGATGGACGAGCGTTACAAGGTCGCCATCTCGCGGCTGGGCAACCGCGTGCGCGTGGCCGGCAGCGCCGAAATCGGCGGCAATCCCGACAAAAAACGCGCGGCCTCCGTACAGACGCTGTACAAGGTACTGCAGGACTGGTTTCCGGGTGCGGCGCATACGTCCAGCACAGGCGCCAGCGTGCAGGAATGGAAAGGCGCCCGCCCCATGCTGCCGGACGGCCCGCCCATCATCGGCGCCAGCGGCCTGCCCGGCCTGTGGCTCAACCTGGGCCATGGCTCCAGCGGCTGGGCCCTGAGCTGCGGCAGCGCGCGCGCCGTGGCCGATCTGGTTGGCGGCAAAACGCCGGCGATAGACATGGACGGGTTCGACGTGGGTCGCCTGACGCGCTGACTGCGATCAAACCCCACAATCGGACCATGCACAAGCTCTCGACCGCCCTCACCCTGCCGCTGTATGGCGTGGCGGCGACCCGCCGGCTGGAACAGCAGGCTGCGGCGGCGCTGGCGCCTCACACGCTGATGCAGCGTGCCGGTCTGGCTGCGGCACGTCTCACGCTGGCGCTGGCGCCGCATGCGCAGCAGGTCTGGATCGCCTGCGGGCCGGGCAACAACGGCGGCGACGGGCTGGAAGCGGCGCTGAACCTGCACCAATGGGGCAAAACCATCACAGTCACCTGGTTGGGCGAACCGGCTGAAAAGCTGGGCAAGCTGCCCGCCGACGCGCTGGCTTCGCTGCAGCGCGCCCGCGCCGCCGGTGTTCCCTTTGCCGACAGCCCGCCGCCGGGCTGGGACTTTGCCATTGACGCCCTGCTGGGTATAGGCGCCACGTTGCGGGCTGGCGATCCCAGCACCGACCCCAGCCGGCTGGCCCAGTGGCTGAACCTGCTGCGCAGCAGCGATCAACCCGTGCTGGCCCTCGACATCCCGAGCGGTCTGGACGCAGAGACGGGCACCGATCTTGCTCCTGAATTCATAGCTACTCACGCATACAAGTCGGGGGCTGGAGCCCGATTTTGCTTGAGCTTTTTGACCCTAAAGCCGGGTTTATTCACCGCTGCAGGGCGCGACCTGTCGGGCGAAGTCTGGTTGGACGACCTGAGGATCATGACGCCACCAGAGATGGCACCCGGCGCCTGGCTGGCCGGGCAGGACCGCGCCGGCAGGACCGGTCGCGAGCAGGCCAGCCATGGCAGCCACAAGGGCAGTTTTGGGGACGTGGCTGTTGTCGGCGGCGAATCCGTTGACCACTCCCACATGGCCGGTGCCGCGCTGCTGGCGGCACGCGCGGCGCTGCATGCCGGGGCCGGGCGGGTGTTTGTGGCCCTGCTCGGTAGCCCAGGCGTGACAGTGGATTTGCAACAACCGGAATTGATGTTTCGCGACCTGGATGCCCTGGACCTGGCCGGACAGGCCGTGGTGTGCGGTTGCGGCGGCGGTGATGCCGTCGCTGC
>JAZKIE010000089.1:0-2149 GCA_040385025.1 Pseudomonadota bacterium
GGGTGTTCCCGATTTCCAACTGGACCGAACTCGACGTCTGGCAATACATCGAGCGTGAACAGATCGCGCTGCCCTCGCTCTACTACGCGCATCAGCGCAAGGTGGTCGAGCGCAAGGGCCTGCTGGTGCCGGTGACGGAGCTCACGCCAGCGCGTGACGGCGAGCAAGTAATCGAGAAAACCGTGCGTTTCCGCACCGTCGGCGACATCACCTGCACCTGCCCGGTGGACAGCCCGGCCGCCACCGCCGCCGAGATCGTGATCGAAACCCTCGCCGCCGACGTCAGCGAGCGCGGCGCCACACGCATGGATGACAAAACTTCCGACGCTTCGATGGAAAAGCGCAAGAAAGACGGGTATTTCTGATGAGCACTACTGATTTGATAGCTGACCACGCCCGTCCGGCGGGGGCTACAGGCCAAAATGACCTGAAGTCCGCTTTGAAGTTCATTACCTGCGGTTCGGTCGATGACGGCAAGAGCACGTTGATCGGCCGCCTGCTGGTGGACAGCAAGGCCGTGCTGCAAGACCACCTGGCCGGCGTGCAGCGCGGCGGCGAGACCGACCTGGCGCTGCTGACCGACGGCCTGTCGGCCGAGCGCGAACAGGGCATCACCATTGACGTGGCCTATCGCTACTTCAACACCGAAAACCGCAAGTTCATCATCGGCGACGCGCCCGGCCATGAGCAGTACACCCGCAACATGGTCACCGCCGCATCCAGCGCCGACGCCGCCGTGGTGCTGGTCGACGCCACCAAGCTGGACTGGAAAACCCCGTCCATGGAACTGCTGCCGCAGACCCGGCGCCATTCGTTGCTGGTCAACCTGCTGCGGGTGCCCTCCATCGTGTTCGCGGTGAACAAGCTCGACGCGGTGGAAGATCCCGCACTGGCCTTCCGCAACATCAGCGCGGCCCTCACCGCGTTTGCGAAAGCCGCGTCCATTCCGGTCAAGGCAACCGTTCCTGTATCGGCCCTCAAGGGCTACAACGTGGTGGATGCGCTGCCCGGCTGGTGCGACTACCAGGGCCTGTCACTGCTGCAATTGCTTGAACACCTGCCCGCCACCGCCGC
The DNA here is from genome assembly GCA_040385025.1 of Pseudomonadota bacterium. Taxonomy (GTDB): domain Bacteria; phylum Pseudomonadota; class Gammaproteobacteria; order Burkholderiales; family Burkholderiaceae_C; genus Polaromonas. Next base: position 1,075 of record JAZKIE010000089.1, read on the forward strand.
CGAAAGCACTGAAGCTTTTTCCTTCCCGGTGCAGTGGGTGGAAAAATTTTCGTCCTCATCGGACACCTCGCAGGGCCGCCGCGTCTTCTGGGGCCGTGTCGCCACCGGTGGTGTGCAGCCGGGCCAAAGCGTGACCGTGCTGCCCAGCGGTCAAACCGCCGTGGTGGCCCAGGTGCTGGACCACACACGCCAGCCCAAATCCATCCTGGCCGGCCACAGCGCCGGCATTGTGCTGGACCGCGAAGTGGACGTATCGCGCGGCGACTGGCTGCTGGCCGAAGACAGCTTTGAGCCCTCGCGCGAACTGTCGGTCACCATCGCCTGGATGGACGACGAGCCGCTGGTCGCTGGCCGTGTTTACTGGGCGCTGCATGGCCACCGCTGGGTCAAGGCCAAGGTCAAACGCATCGTGCACAAACTCGATGTCAACACGCTGGCCGAGGAAGATGCCAGCGAACTGCCACCCAACGCCATCGGCCATATCGAGCTGAGCCTGCAAGCGCCATTGGCCACCCTGCCCTATGCACGTTCTCGCGTCCTCGGATCGCTGGTGCTGGTGGATACGGCATCGAACAAAACATCGGGCGCCGCGCTGATTCTTTGACCTGATTGGCAGCCGCGAGCTGCCGACTTAACCCTGCTCCCGGAATCCTCTTAAAATCAAGGGTTTCCACCGATCTTCGCCAGAACAACATGACTCACATCGTTTCCGAATCCTGCATCCGCTGCAAGTACACCGACTGCGTCGATGTCTGTCCGGTGGACTGCTTCCGCGAAGGCCCGAACATGCTGGTGATCGATCCGGACGAATGCATCGATTGCGCGGTCTGCATCCCCGAGTGCCCGGTCAATGCGATTTATGCCGAAGAAGACGTGCCAGCCGACCAAATCGCCTTCATCAAGATCAATGTCGAGCTGAGCCAGGCCGCAGGCTGGAAAAGCATCACCAAACGCAAGGAAGCCTTGCCCGATGCCGAAGAGTGGAAAGACAAAACCGGAAAACTGGCCGAGCTGGTCCGCTGAATTCGCCTCCTCCTCCGCACACCCCCGTGGCCACTACCGCAGCGCAGGACAA
>JAZKIE010000090.1:0-2923 GCA_040385025.1 Pseudomonadota bacterium
TTGTATTCGCTTCCTCCACCCGTCGGGCTGGGCCGAGGAGCGCAGATGGAGGCGGTGTCAAGGGCGGCAGTTGTCTGAGCGAAGCGAGTTCTGCCGACCCCCGCCGGAATCGAGCACCGCAGGTTGCCTGGAGCGAAGCGGAAGGACCCAGACCATCGGGTCGCCTTCTCTTTGCTTACTTTCTCTTGGCGACGCAAGAGAAAGTGAGTCGCCCGCCGGGGCGAGACCCGGCTTGCCGCCTGTTTTGCTACAGCTCCGACTCCCAAAAGAATATGCGTCCACCCCCTATTCAGCATACGCCATCAGCTATCGATTCAATAGCATTGACCAAGCTTCGGCGGTTGTCATCAAACCGCCATCAAACCGACATGAACACGTCACCCCCCGATTCCAGAATCTCCGCATCAACCAAAACACGATGGGAAGGTATTCATGGGTCAAGGGTTTGGCAAGGCTTACGAGCCGGAAGAGGGCGTCAACACGACGGGCAATCCGTCTATCCATGAGGTAGACGGCGGACGCCGCCATGTGCTGCGCTGCACCTCGGCGGCGGTGGCGCTGCTGATGGGTTCGCACACCCTGACCGGCCATGCCGCCACGGCCGCCAAAGGCAAACCGCTGGGGTTCACCGGCGTACCCGTCTCCAGCGCCGATGCGCTGGTGGTGCCGCCTGAATACGAAGCCCAGGTGCTGTACCGCTGGGGCGACGCCACGGGCGTCGCCGGTGCGGCGGCTCCGGCCTTTAGCGCCGATGCCTCGAACAGTGTGCAGGAGCAGTTGCTGCAGGCCGGCATGCACCACGACGGCATGGAGTATTTCCCGCTGGACAAAAACCCGCGCCACGGCTTGCTGGCCATCAACCACGAGTACACCGACGACGGCCTGCTGCACAGCGACGGCATGAAAACCTGGACGGCGGAAAAAGTCCGCAAGTCCCAGGCCGCCCATGGTGTCAGCATCATTGAGGTGGTCGAGCGCGGCGGCGTCTGGCGCGTCATGCCCAACTCGCGTTATGCGCGGCGCATCACGGCGACCACACCCATGGCCTTCAGCGGCCCGGCGGCCGGTCATGCGCTGCTCAAGACTGCGGCCGACCCGGCCGGCATGCGCCCGCTCGGCACTTTGAACAATTGCGCGGCCGGCCAGACGCCCTGGGGCACCTTCCTGACGTGCGAGGAAAACTGGAATGGCTATTTCTCGGCCCAGGACAAGCCCACGCCCGACGAGTTGCGTTACGGCCTGCGCAGCAAGGGCTTTGGCTACCGCTGGCACGAGTTTGACGAGCGTTTCGATGCGGTGAAGAACCCGAACGAACAAAACCGTTTTGGCTGGGTGGTCGAAATCGACCCGCAGGACCCGACGCAGACTCCGATCAAGCGCACTGCGCTGGGCCGCATCAAACACGAAGGCGCGACCACCACCCTGAGCCGCGACGGCCGCGCCGTGGTCTACATGGGCGACGACGAGCGTTTTGAGTACGTCTACAAGTTTGTCAGCCGCGACAAGGTCAAGCCCGGTGGTTACCGCGCCAACCGCGAGCTGCTGGACCACGGCACGCTGTACGTGGCGCGTTTTGATGCCCAGGGTTACGGCCGCTGGTTGCCACTGGTGCACGGCGAAGACGGCTTGAATGCCGCTGCGGGTTTTGCCAGCCAGGCCGAGGTCCTCATCAAGTGCCGGCAGGCCGCCGATGCCGTCGGCGCGACCAAGATGGACCGGCCCGAGTGGGTGGCGGTGCACCCGAACACTGGCGAGGTCTTTTTGACTTTGACCAATAACAGCGCGCGTGGCCAGGGTGGCCGCATGGCGGACGCTTCCAACCCGCGCAACGACAACATCATGGGTCACATCATCCGCTGGCGCGAAGGCAAGGGGCAGGGCGGTTCCGGCATGTTCGACGGCGATGCCAGCGCGACCGAGTTCCGCTGGATGCACTTTGCGCTCGCCGGCGACCCGAACGCCGGCAAGGCCGAGTACCGCGGCAGCATCAAGGGTGACATGTACGGCAGCCCCGACGGTCTGCAGTTCGACGCCGGCGGCCTGCTCTGGATACAGACCGATGTATCGACCTCGGCCATGCACAAGGGCGCTTACACCGGCATGGGCAACAACATGATGCTGTGCGCCGACCCGGCCACTGGCGAGACCAAGCGTTTCCTGACCGGCCCGGCCGGTTGCGAGATCACCGGCGTGACGTTCACGCCCGACCGCCGAGCGGTCTTCATCAACATCCAGCACCCTGGGGAGACATCCAGCGAGCGCGGCGACCCGGCCCATCCGAAAGCCGTGAGCCATTGGCCCGATGGCCCGACGGGCGGGCGGCCGCGCTCGGCCACGGTGGTGATCCGCCGCAAGGATGGCGGCACTGTCGGCACCTGATTTGATTGGACAGCCCCGACCCCGGGGCTTTTTTACAGCGTTTTAGCCTGGTTCATCGAAAGACAACAAGGAGAGTCATCATGAAAGAACTGCCGAATCCCACGTTTGCACTGTCGCCGGTCGCCCCGGCGCATTTTTCACGGGGGTTACTTCATCAAAGCTCTCATGCACCCCTTCCAGCCGCTGTTCAAAGGCCTGCCCTGGGGAAAATCCAGGTCGGCTGGGCCAGGCACCAAGACGAGGTCCGGCAGGCACAGCGCCTGAGGTACCAGGTCTTCGCGACCGAGATGGGCGCGACGCTGTCCGGCGCCTTGCCGGGCCATGACATCGATATCTTCGACGACTTTTGCGAACACCTGCTGGTGCGCGACGAGGCCAGCCAGGAAGTCATAGGCACCTACCGCGTGCTCACACCGGCGCAGGCCAAACGCGCCGGCAGCACCTACAGCGACACCGAGTTCGACCTGACGCGCCTGCGCTTTCTGCGCCCGCGCATGGTCGAGCTGGGCCGCAGTTGTGTCCATGCCGACCACCGCCACGGCGG
>JAZKIE010000091.1:0-1939 GCA_040385025.1 Pseudomonadota bacterium
CAGGGCAAGTTCCGCAGCTACACGCTGGACATCACCTACCCGCTGGCCTGGGGCCGGGAAGGCGTCGAGGCCAAACTGGCCTCGCTGTGCGCGGAAGCGGTTGATGCGATCAAGAGCGGCAAGAACATCCTGATCGTCAGCGACCGCGCCATCAGCCCGGTGCAGGTCGCGATTCCGGCCCTGCTGGCGCTGTCGGCCATTCACCAGCACCTGGTCAAGGAAGGCCTGCGCACCACGGCCGGCCTGGTGGTGGAGACCGGTTCGGCCCGCGAAGTGCATCACTTCGCCGTGCTCGCCGGTTACGGCGCGGAGGCGGTCCATCCCTACCTGGCCATGGAAACGCTGGCGGAGCTGTCCAAGGACCTGCCGGGCGAACTGAGCACCGACAAGGCGATCTACAACTACGTCAAGGCGATTGGCAAGGGCCTGTCCAAGATCATGTCCAAGATGGGCGTGTCGACCTACATGAGTTATTGCGGTGCCCAGCTGTTCGAGGCGATTGGCCTGAACCGCGTGACCATCGACAAATTTTTCACCGGCACCGCCAGCCAGGTCGAAGGCATGGGTGTGTTCGAGATTGCCGAGGAGGCCTTGCGCATGCACAAGGCCGCCTTCGGCAACGACCCGGTGCTGGCCAACATGCTGGACGCCGGCGGCGAGTACGCCTGGCGCGTGCGCGGCGAGGACCACATGTGGACGCCCGATGCCATTGCCAAGCTGCAACACGCCTCGCGCGCCAACAACTGGAACACCTACAAGGAATACGCCCAGCTGATCAATGAACAGAACCGGCGCCACATGACCTTGCGCGGGCTGTTCGAGTTCCGCATCGATCCGTCCAAAGCCATCCCGATTGACGACGTCGAGCCGGCCAAGGAAATCGTCAAGCGTTTCGCGACCGGCGCGATGTCGCTGGGTTCCATCAGCACCGAAGCCCATGCCACGCTGGCTGTCGCCATGAACCGCATCGGCGGCAAAAGCAACACCGGTGAAGGTGGCGAGGACCCGAACCGTTACCGCCAGGAGCTCAAGGGCATCCCGATCAAGCAGGGTGAGACGCTCAAAAGCGTGATCGGAGAAAGTTCGGTCGAAGTCGATCTGCCTTTGCTCGACGGTGATTCCCTGCGCTCGCGCATCAAGCAGGTGGCTTCGGGCCGCTTTGGTGTGACCGCTGAATACCTGGTGTCGGCCGACCAGATCCAGATCAAGATGGCGCAGGGCGCCAAGCCCGGCGAGGGCGGCCAGCTTCCCGGCGGCAAGGTCAGCGAATACATCGGCCAGCTGCGTTATTCTGTGCCTGGCGTGGGCCTGATTTCGCCGCCGCCGCACCACGACATCTATTCGATCGAGGATCTGGCCCAGTTGATCCACGATCTGAAAAACGTCAACCCGCGCGCCAGCATCAGCGTCAAGCTGGTCAGCGAAGTCGGCGTTGGCACCATCGCCGCCGGTGTGGCCAAGGCCAAGTCCGACCATGTCGTGATTGCCGGCCACGACGGCGGCACCGGTGCCTCGCCGTGGTCGTCGATCAAACATGCGGGCTCGCCCTGGGAAATCGGCCTGGCCGAAACCCAGCAAACCCTGGTGCTCAACCGCCTGCGCGGCCGTATCCGGGTGCAGGCCGACGGCCAGATGAAAACCGGCCGCGATGTGGTGATCGGTGCGCTGCTGGGCGCAGACGAGTTTGGCTTTGCAACCGCGCCGCTGGTGGTTGAGGGCTGCATTATGATGCGCAAATGCCACCTGAACACCTGCCCGGTGGGCGTGGCCACGCAGGACCCGGTGCTGCGCCAGAAGTTTTCCGGCAAGCCCGAACATGTCGTCAACTATTTCTTCTTCGTTGCTGAAGAGGCGCGCCAGCTGATGGCGCAGCTCGGCATCCGTACCTTCGACGAGTTGATCGGCCGCGCCGACCTGCTCGACACCCAGAAGGGCATTG
>JAZKIE010000092.1:0-7750 GCA_040385025.1 Pseudomonadota bacterium
GCCATTCCCTGGGGCTTCAGCTGGGGCCAGTGCCGCCTGACCCTGCCCGGCTGGTACGGCTTCGGTTCGGCCATTGAGCAGATGCTCAGTGGCGATGGCACGCCTGCAAGCCGCAAGGAGGCCCTGGCCTTGCTGCAAAAAATGTACAAACAATGGCCCTTCTTCCGGACCCTGCTCAGCAACATGGACATGGTGCTGGCCAAAAGCGATTTGGCCCTGGCCTCGCGTTATGCCGAGCTGGTCGGCGATGCGCGCCTGCGCAAGAAGATCTTCAGCGCCATCGAGGCCGAGTGGCACCGCACGGCTGAAGCACTGGGCCTGATCACCGGCGAGAAACAGCGCCTGGCAGGCAATGCCTCGCTGCAGCGCTCAATCCGCCATCGCTTCCCCTACATCGACCCGCTGCACCACCTGCAGGTCGAACTGGTGCGGCGTTACCGGGAAGGCAAGGCCGATGAACGCGTGCAGCGCGGCATCCACATCTCGATCAACGGCATCGCGGCGGGTTTGCGCAACACCGGTTAAACCACTCCCAACGCTGCGCGGTCCATCCCTGCTGCCCCCTGTAGGCCGCGTCCTAGGTCAACACCAGCGCCGTCCGATGGCGGCGTGTGGCAGCGCGGCCTAGCATCAAAGCAACATGGAATAACACGCGGGTATGTCGCTGCGCGGCGTTAGCCATGGCTATTGCCGGAGCACACGCATGACTACCTTCAATTTTGGGACCGATCCGTCACCCGGCCATGCCGATCCCGTGTCCACAGACGCGGCGGAACTGGCCTCCCACATGAATCACTGCGCCAATTCGCACAGCCGCCTGTTCCTTGTGCACTCGGCACTGCAGTCGGCGCATGGCGTGCTCAGCCCGCGCATTGTCACGGTGGCCGCGCTCGCAACTGTGGGCCTGGGCCTGGCCCTGATCATCCTGGCATGAGGGTGTGAAAACGGTCGTCATCCACCGCCTGGAAACCCTCACTCCCTACGCCAGGAAAATACTTCTCGATCGCCACGGCGATATACAGGCGCCGATACGCGCCGAACTGTTCGGCGCCCACCGTTTTGAACAGCACGGCCGCAGCCTGGCCAGGGCGCAGGCGATCAGGCCCACCGACAGCAGCAGGCACGGACCGACGTTTTTCCCGCGTGTCCAGGAAAACATCACCGGCCTGCGCGAAGCCTACGACTACATCGCCATCACCTCGCGGCGCGGCCACTATGTCACGCCCGCCGCCGAATGGCTGCTGGACAACTTTCACCTGATCGAAGCGCAGCTCCATCAGATCCGGGAAGGCGTGCCGCACCGCTACTACGCGGACCTGCCCAAACTCGCGGACAAACCACTGGAAGGCCTGCCGCGTGTGTATGGCATCGCCTGGGCCTATGTGGCCCACACCGACAGCGTGCTGGACCCTGAACTGTTCACCTCCTTTCTGAACGCCTACCAGGAGGTCAGCGAACTGACGCTGGGCGAACTCTGGGCCCTGCCCACCACGCTGCGTGTGGTGCTGCTGGAAAACCTGCGGCGCATGGCCGACCGCATTGCCTGGAACAAGGTGGCACGGGAAGTTGCACACGCCGCCTGGGACGCGGCCGAGGCGCTGAGCCTGCAGGACCTCGACGAACTGCACAGCTACATGCAACACCGGGGCCTGGAGCGCAGCTACCTGACCCAGCTCTGGCAACGCATGCCAGCCGAACGGCAAGAGTCCGAGCCGCCGCTGGTGGCCTGGACCGAACAGCATTGCGCGGACGGGCTGGGCCTGATCGGCGAGGCGCAAACCACCCAGGTCGAGGCCAACCTCACGGTCAGCAACATCATCACCACGCTGCGGCTGATCGGCCAGGTCGAATGGACCGAGCTGATCGAGCCGGTCAGCCACAGCCTGCAGGTGTTGCGCCATCTTCCGAGTTTTTCCATGGAAAGCGAGATGACGCGCCAGCAGATCACGCGGGCCATGGAAAGGCTGGCGCAGCAAAGCGGCCGGTCCGAGCGCAGCGTCGCCGAGGCCGTGCTGGCAGCAGCCACCCAGGCCGGTCTGCCCGCCGTAGCGCAGACGGCGGGTTACCACCTGATCGGTCCGGGACGGCCGGCACTGACATCGGCACTGCATCCGGCCGCCCTGACAAATGCGCCCCGCCGCTCCAGCCTGGACTGGCGCGCCTGGCGGCTGCCCCTGTATGCCGCCGTCTGGATCAGCGGCACCACACTGGCCCTGTATACAGCTGTGCCGCATTGGTCCAGCCTGCACTGGACGGCCTGGGTGGCGCTGCTGTTGATGGCTTTGCCGGCTTCTGAAGCTGTCGCCGCGCTGATTCACAGGCTGGTGGCCGAGTCGGCCCGCATCCAGCCGCTGGCCCGGCTCGATTTCACGGCAGGCATCCCGGCCGAACACCGCGTGCTGGTCGTCATGCCGTGCATGCTCACCTCGCCATCGTCCAACAGTGAACTGGCGCACCGCCTGAGCCTGCACTGGCTGGCCAGCCGGGAAACCCATGCGCAGTTCGCACTGCTGACGGACTGGACCGATGCCGACACCGAACACCTGCCCGGCGACCAGGCCCTGCTGGACGACGCGCTGGAGAAAATCCGGGCACTGAACCACGCCTACCCGGCCGGCGAGACAGCGCCTCCGCGTTTTGTGCTGTTGCACCGCCCGCGCGCCTGGTCAGCCACCGAGGGCCGCTGGATTGGCTGGGAGCGCAAACGCGGCAAGCTCGAAATGCTGCTGCGGCAGATCGCCGAAGGCTGCGCCCCGGTGTTTGCGCCTGTGGACCCCAACATGCAACTGGCCCAAGGCATACGTTATGTGCTGACGCTGGACAGCGACACCGGCCTGCCGGCCGGTTCGCTGCGCGACCTGGTGTCCATCGCCGCGCATCCGCTCAATGCGCCGCAAATCGACCCGGTGCGCCGGCGTGTCAGCGCCGGTTACGGCATCCTGCAGCCGCGCGTGGTGACACCCTTGCCGGCGCTTTATGAACGCTCACCGTTTCACACCCTGTTTGCCGGCCAGGGCGGGCTGGACCCCTACAGCAGCGGCGTCTCCGACCTCTACCAGGACCTGTTCGGCATGGGCAGTTTCACCGGCAAGGGGCTGCTGCATGTGCAGGCGGTTCATGCGGTGCTCAGCAGCCGCCTGCCCGACGGCGCCGTGCTGAGCCACGACCTGCTCGAAGGCAGCATTGCGCGCTGCGGTTACGTGGGCGACGTGGTGCTGATGGAAGACCACCCGCACCATGCGGGCGTTGCCGCCTCGCGCGTGCACCGCTGGACACGCGGCGACTGGCAGTTGCTGCCCTTGATGCTGCGCGCCGGCCGCTTCGGCATCGACGCGCTGGGCCTGTGGCGCATGGCGGACAACCTGCGGCGTTCGCTGATTGCACCGGCCAGCGTGTTGCTGCTGGCCTGGGTCATCGCCACGCAGGCGGTGCCGCTGGCCACGGCGCTGGGTGTTGTGCTTGCGGCCTTGCTGGCCGGGCCGTTGATGGGTGCGCTGGCCGGTCTGGTGCCGACGCGGCGCGGCATCGCCTGGCTGCATTTTTTCGATGTCGGCGTGCGTGATGTGTTGCGCGGCCTGGCCGCCACGGCCTGGCAGTTCAGCCAGCTGTTCACACAGGCGGCCACAATGCTGGACGCCATCACCCGTGCGATCTGGCGCATGGCGGTGAGCCGGCGCAAGCTGCTCGAATGGACCACCGCGGCCCAGGCCCAGGCCTCGGCGCGTTACAGCCTGCCGACCTTTCTGCGCAACCATGCCAGCAGCTCGGCGCTGTGCCTGCTGCTGGCGCTGGCCGCCGGCTGGAGCTCTTACCCCTGGGCCGGGCCCGCGCTGTTCCTGCTGTGGGCGCTGGCGCCGCTGCCGGCCTGGTGGGCCAGTGTTCCCGCTAGCCCATCGCGGGTGCTGGCTGACGACGACCGCGACTACCTTGAGCAGTTGGCGCGCCAGACCTGGCAGTTTTTTGAACGCTGCGTGACCGCCGAGGACCATCACCTGCCGCCCGACAACCTGCAGATGGAGCCCGAAGCGACGATTGCGCACCGCACCTCGCCGACCAACATCGGCATGTACCTGCTGGCGGTCGCCTGTGCGCGCGAGTTCGAATGGATTTCCACCGCTGAGATGATTGCCCGCCTCGAAGCGACACTGGGCACAGTCGAGCGTCTGCCCAAACACCAGGGTCACTTGCTCAACTGGTACAACACCCGGACGCTGGAGGTGCTGGCACCGGCCTATGTGTCCACCGTGGACAGCGGCAACTTCGCCGGCCACCTGCTCGCGGTGGCGCAGGCCGCCAGGCAGTTGGCTATTCACGAGAACATCCCGGACCAACATGTCCTGCGCCTCAAAGACATTGCCGAGCGCTGCGACCGGCTCTGCATGGCGATGGATTTCAGCGGCCTGTACAACCCCAAGCGCCACCTGTTCCACATCGGCCTGCGTGTGCATGAACACGCGCTCGACGCCAGTTATTACGACCTGCTGGCGTCCGAATCCCGGCTGACCAGTTTTCTGGCGATTGCCAAGGGCGATGTGCCGCGCCGCCACTGGCAGGCGCTGGGCCGCAGCTTCCTGACTGTGGGCATCACACCCGGCCTCAAGTCCTGGTCGGGCTCGATGTTCGAATACCTGATGCCTTCGCTGGTCATGTGTGAACCCGACCAGGGCCTGCTGCATATATCGGGCCTGGCGGCGGTGATGGAGCAACAGGCCTTTGGCCGTGCACAGCAACTGCCCTGGGGCGTGTCCGAGTCGGCCTATTTCGGGCAGGACCACACACTGGCCTACCAGTATTCACCGTTCGGCGTGCCACGCCTGGCGCTGCGCCGCACACCGCCGGGGGACCGGGTGGTGGCGCCTTATGCCAGCGTGCTGGCCTGCATGTTCACGCCGCGCGAAGCGGTGGACAACCTGCGCCAGCTGGAGATGGCGGGGGCGCGCGGTGACTACGGTTTTGTGGATGCCATCGATTTCACGGCGGCCCGGCAGCCTGGCGCGCAGGCTTTCAGCGTGGTCAACACTTTCATGGCGCATCACCAGGGCATGTCGCTGGTGGCGCTGTGCAATGTGCTCTGCCGCGAAGCGCCGCGCCGCTGGTTTTCCTCGGCGCCGCTGATCCAGGCCCACGAGTCGCTGCTGCATGAAAAAACGCCGCGCCAGATCATCAACAGCGCCGACCCGCGCAGCCTGCCCGAGCCGGATGAACTGCGGGAAGACGCGCTGTACCACGCACGCGAACTCGATCCCGCCGCTTCAGGCTGGCAGCCCACGCAGTTGCTGTCCAACGGCGCCTACAGCGTGGCATTGCGCGCCAATGGCGCGGGGGTCAGCCGCTGGCGCGGCAAAAACATCACGCGCTGGCGCGACGACCTGTTGCGTGATGCCTATGGCAGCTTTATCTACCTGCGCCCTGCGGGCCAGGACCGGGTGGTGTCGCTGACCTCGCACCCCGCGCCCCACCCCGACTGGCGTTACCAGGCCACTTTTCTGGCCGACCGGGTCGAGTTCCAGGCCAAGTCCCTGGAACTCGAAGCCACCATCACCGTGCTGGTCAGCCCGGAAGACGACACCGAATTACGCACCGTCACCCTGCTCAATCAATCGGCGCACGAGATCACGCTCGATGTGGTGTCCTGTTTCGAGGCGGTGCTGGCCGATCCGCGCGCCGACGAAGCGCACCCGGCTTTTTCCAACCTGTTCATCGCCACGCGCTGGCACGCACCCTGGCGCGCCCTGCTGCTGACACGCAAGCCACGGCTGCAAGGTGATCCGGCCATGGCGGTCGCGCATTTTCTGGCGGCGGCAGACGCCAATGTGCGCTCCGTGCAATGCATCGCGGATCGCCGCGCCTTCCTCGGGCGCAACCGGCTGCCGGCCCAGCCTGCGCTGCTGGCGCAAGCCACGCAGGACGATGGCACGCCAGTCAACGGGCTCGATCCGGTGGCCGGCCTGCGCGTGCGCGTGCGGATAGCCGCTGGCGGCATGGCGCGCCTGAGTTTTGCGACCGCAGCGGCCGAAAACAGCGAGGAGTTGACCGCCCGCATCGACAAATACCTGCAACCGATGCATGTGGAGCGCGCCACCCGCATGGCGGCCACGCTGGCGCAGGTGCGCCTGCGCGACCTGGGCGTCGCGCCGGAGCGCAACGCGGCGCTGCAGGACATCAACACCGCGCTGATGTACACCGCCACCCGGCCGCAGACCGAACGCGCCTTGCTGGACCAGCGCCAGCTCTGGCGCTTCGGTCTGTCGGGCGACAAACCCATCGTGCTGGTGCGCATTCATTCGAGCATCGGCCTGACGCTGGTCGATGCGCTGCTGCGCGCCCAGCCGCTGTGGAGTTTTGGCGGGCTGGCCGTGGATGTGGTGATCGTCAACAGCGAGGTCAACTCCTACCTGATGCCTTTGCAGCGTGACATTCTTGCGCTGCGTGACCGCATGCGCCAGCAGTCGGAAAACAGCTTCCCGCGCAATGACGCGGGCGGTTTTTTCCTGCTGCGCGACCATGAAATCGCAGCCTCGGAAAAAGCCGTGCTCGCGGGTCTGGCGCGTTTCATTTTTGTCGCCGATGGGCGCCCGCTGGAGCAGCAACTGGCGGCCTTGCAGGGCGCCACCGGCCTGCGTCGCCGCGCCGTGCCGGCCAGCCTGCCGGCGCCGAGTGCGGCACTGGCCGATCCGTCGGCCGCACCGCTTGCCGCGACCCAGTCGCCCACGGGCCAGTTCGATGCTGCCAGCGGCGAGTTCCGCTTCACAGTGGACAGCCAGCACAGACCGCCGCGCCCCTGGATCAACGTGATTGCCAACGCGTCCTTCGGCTTCCAGGTGTCCGAAGCCGGGGCCGGCTACACCTGGGCCGTCAACAGCCGCATGCACCAGCTCACGCCCTGGTCCAACGACCCGCTGCAGGATCCGGCAGGTGAGCACTACCTGCTGCAGGACGCCGACACGCTCAAACTGCTGGCCTTGAGCCCTTCCACTGAAAGCCGGTCGGCGCTGCCTTACGAGGTGCGTCATGGCCAGGGCTACACGGTGTTCACCTGCCGGCACGGCGCACTGGCCGTGGAAACCACGTTTTTTGCGGCCCGCAGCGATGCCGTCAAGGTCGTCGCCGTCAAGCTGCACAACCAGGGCAGTGAGCCGCGCCATCTGCGCGCCCTGGCGATGCTGGAATGGCAACTGGGCGGCACGCGCCAGGAGCGCCGCACCGTGCGCGGCTGGAAAGCGCCCAACCAGCCCACCGTGCTCGCGCAGCAGCGTGAAAGCCGCGCCGGTTTCGGTGGCAGCAGCGCCTTCCTGTCGCTGGCCGGCTTGCCCGACCCGCTGCAATGGACCTGCGACCGCAGCGAATTTTTTGATGTGGCCGGCCGGCTGGTGCTGCCCGAAGTGTTGGGCCAGCAGTCGGGCAACGCGGCCGACCCCTGCGCCGCCTTGTCGGGCACCTTGACGCTGGAAGCCGGTCAGCAGATGGACATTGCCTTTTTGCTGGGCCACGCGCCCGATGCCGCGCAGGCCGAACAACTGGCGCGCGACTGGCAGGGCCGGGATCTTGCGCAGGCGCTGGACGAGGTCAAGCAGCAGTGGTCGGGCCTGCTCGGCAAGGTCGAGGTGCGCACCCCCGACCCCTTGTTCGACGCACTGGCCAACCGCTGGCTGCTCTATCAGACACTGACGTCACGCCTGTGGTCCAAAGCCGGCTTTTACCAGGCCGGCGGCGCCTTTGGTTTTCGCGACCAGTTGCAGGACGCGATGGC
>JAZKIE010000093.1:0-2321 GCA_040385025.1 Pseudomonadota bacterium
ACCGTGACCAGCGCGCCGCCGCGCCGCTCTTGCCGGTTGTTGCCCTGCACCAGCTCCGGGTGGCCAGGCGCCTTGCGCCAGTTGCGCTGGATGCCGGCGCAGGAGTCGCACAGCGCCATTTTTTTCAGTTCGTTCTGGCGGTTGATGTCGTCGGTCATGGTGGGCTCGTCAGGTAAGGTGTGTCCGCGCCGCTGTGGCCGGGCGTGATGCCTCCATTGTCGCGCCTTGAGTGCCTGCTTGTCATTGCGGGCTAGCCCCGCAATCCATGCCACGCGTCATGCTGGCGGGCCGGCGCTGCCCGGGCAGTCCAACATGCAAGCCAAATCAGCCTTCAGCCCATACCGGATATGCGCCAACAGCTATCAAAACAGGAGCAAGTGGACGGAAAAATGAATCCCGGATCACGTCCGGGGTGACGCTTGCCCTCAGCCCAGGCGCAACCCGCGCAGCCGCTCATGCGCCGCGTCGTCCGCATCCACGGGCTGCTGCTGCTTGGCCTTCAGGTAGTGGTCGGTGAACACATCGAGGTAGGCCGCCAGCACCTCGGCGGCCTGCGTCTCGCCAGCCAGCGCCAGGCACAGCGCCGCCACTTCTGAGGTACAGAAATGTTCGTCGCGCTGCGAGCGGCGCAGCTTGTAGCTGGAGAGTTGCTCGCTCTGCAGGCTGAGCACCGGCAGCTTGTCGAGGTAAGGGCTTTTACGAAACATCTTGCGCGCCTCGGGCCAGGTCGCATCCAGCAGCACAAACAGCGGGCGCTTGCCCTGGGCGTCAGCAGGCTGCACATTCGTTACCACCCGTTCAGCGGCTACAAACTCACCGGGAAACACCAGATAAGGCTGCCACTGTGGATCGGTCAGCAGCGCGATCAGCGCCGGGTCCACCTCGGTGCGCGCCCAGCCGAAGGCAAAGGTGTCGGCCACCACGTCGGCCACCAGCCAGCCGGTGTTGCTGGGCTTGAGCGACTCGATGTCGGCCATGATCAGGCACACGCCCGCACGCACAGTCAACTGCGGGCGCAGCGCGCACAGGCAGTGGCTGGGCAGCAGACGGCAACCGGCACAGCGCTCGCCGCGCGGGCCGCCGCGTGCGAGAAAGGGCTTGGAGCTGCGCGCCAGGCGCGCTGCGCGCAGGCGGCTGACCGCGTGGGCTTGCGCGTGCGGATCATGAGGTGGGCGGCGCATGCAAGCGACTGTAGCAGCGGGGCCTGCCCGCTACCGCGCAGGTCTCGCGGCCTGCGCCGTGATGCGCCAGCGCGCGTCAGACTTCTGTGATGAACTGCTCGCGTGGGCGGCGCACCTTGGTCAGGTTCACCAGCCAGTCCTTGTCTGCTTCGCGGTAGCCCAGCGGCAAGATGGCCACGCTGCGAAGGCCCCGTGCGCGCAGGTTCAGGATCTCGTCCAGCGCAGCCGGGTCAAAACCTTCCATCGGTGTGCAGTCCACCTCTTCAAAGGCGGCCGCCATCATCGCGGCACTCAGGCCAATGTAGGCCTGGCGGGCAGCATGCTGATGGTTCACTTCTGCTTCGCGTTGCGGGTACATGCCCAGCAGCATGTTGCGGTAGTTTTCCCAGCCCTCGTTCTTCATGCCACGCACGGTGTTCGTCAGGTCAAACATCATGTTGATGCGCTCCGCCGTGTAGTTGTCCCAGGCGGCAAACACCAGCAGATGCGAACCATCCGTGATCTGGCCCTGGTTCCAGGCGATGGGCTTGATGCGCTCGCGTACGTCCTTGCTGCTCACCACAATGATCTCGTAGGGTTGCAGTCCACTGGACGTGGGTGCGAGGCGGGCGGCCTCCAGAATACGCTCCACTTTGTGCTGTGGCACGGCCCTGGTCGGGTCCAGCTTTTTGGCGGCATAACGCCACTGCAGGCGCTCCACCAGGGCATCTGAGGGCATGTCTCTGGAGAGTCGCGTCGGGGCGGTGGGGGCAGTGAGGGTGGCAGATGAATTCATGGGCGGGGTCCTTCGGTTGATGTGCATCGAAGGTAAGGCCGCCGTTGTGGCTTTGAAAGCCCCAACAAAGCACAAGTGAGTTCCATTTTCAACAACAATCGGCGCCGCTCGCCAGCCTGCTTGCGCAAACGGCCCGCGAGTCGCCCCTGGCGCGCCGCCTGCGTTCTACCTTCCCTCTATGCGGCCGGCGGGCGGTGCAGCACACACAGCTTGTTGCCATCCGGGTCGCGCAGGTAGGCCAGGTACAGCTTGCCCACAGCACCGTCGCGAAAGCCCGGCGGCTCTTCACAGGTGGTGCCGCCGTGGGCGATGCCTGCCGCATGCCAGGCGTCAGCCTGCTCCGGCGACTCCGCCTTGAACCCGAT
>JAZKIE010000094.1:0-3904 GCA_040385025.1 Pseudomonadota bacterium
CCGGCCCATGGCCGTTCGCTGGCGGGAAGTTCCAGCGGGAACATCGCCGCCAGCATGGTGCCTTCGTGGCCAACGGAAAAGGCGGGTGCCATCCTGGGCGGACCTGGTCTTTTCAGGGCTTGTTGCAGCTCCAGATCCACCAGTTGGCGGCCGCTTCGGATATCGGCTGCGCAGGTGGCGTCCACTCCCTGGGATTCGGCCAGCTCGGCCAACTCTGCCAGCGCGGAGGCCGGCTCCAGTTGCAGCCAGCTCACCAGGCCTTCGGCGTTCATGCCCAGGATGCCGAAGGGCTGGCCGATCACCACATGTTCGATCCACTGGCCGGAGGCCACGCTGGTCAGTTGCCGGGCCACCGAGGGCACCTGCAGCAGGGCATGTTGCGGTTGCGTCAGTGCGGTGCGCCAGATCTGCGAATGCCGCAACTGGGGCCGGTCCAGCATGCGCTGCACCACCGAGATCAGGTGCTGCGAAATGTCTGGCGTCTGTTTGGCAATGAACTGGTCAATCAGTCCGCGGTTGAAGGCGCTGACCGCCACATGTTCGTCGGCCTGCCCGGTCAGGAGTATCCGGCCACCTGGCCAGTCCGTGAGTTCGGACAAAGCCTGCAGGCCGTCCATGCCAGGCATCGCATAGTCAAAGACGCAAACCTGGCTCAGGTCGTAACGCTGATCCTGCGCGGCCCAGTACTGCAGGATCTGCGGGATCAGCGGGCTGCCTGCGCGCCAGTTGTCGATGATTTCCTGCTGCGCCCACGCATCGGCTTCCCACCGCGGTGGCTCCTGCTGCAGCTCGTTGATACAGGCCTGCGGCCGCAGGTAGAGCTTGATGTGCCAATGACGGGGCAACACCATGGCCAGCATTTCGAGATAGTCGGGATCATCATCGAGGAAGACGATGGCGCCGGGGCGGTGAAACAGTGGAAAACTCATGGGCAGTGGGCGGGTTGGTTAGGGCCTGAACAGGCCCTGCTGGACAGGCGCCAGTTCGATGATGAAGATGGCGCCACGGCCGGGTTCGGATTTGACACGTATGGTTCCGCCGGCACTTTGCACCACCTGTTGGCAGAAAGCCAGACCCAGGCCATGGCCTGTGCCGTGATCGGTAGAGAAAAAGGGCTCGAAGATGCGGGTCTGGAGTTCGGGCGGGATGCCGACACCCTGGTCGGTGATGACAATGCGCCCGGAGCCGTTGAGCACGCCCACTTCAATGCGCAGGTCGCCGGGTTTGGGTGCCGAGCTGACGGCTGCCAGGGAGCGGAAGGCGTTTTTCAGCAGGTTGTTGATGACCTGGGCGAACAGCCGGTAGGACGACTCGAACGAAAAATCCTTGCGCAGCACCAGGGTGACACTTTCGCGCTCGCGCGAGCTGCGGTAGGGGTAGTCCTTGACCACGTTGCGCAGCAGCGCGGCAGCCGTCACGGTCTCCCGGTGCATAGGCAGGCGCAGCAGGCTGGCATTGGCGATCTGGGTGTCGATCTGCTGGTTCATGTTGCGCACCAGGCCATGCAGCCTCACCACCAGTTGATCCAGCCGCTGAGCATCTTCAGCTTCCCGGATGCCCTGCTTCTCATTGCGCACGGCATCGCCAATCAGCGAGATGGTGGCCAGCGGCGTGCGCAATTCGTGGGCCATGATTCCCATGGTGGTCAGTGTGTACTGCAGGTGCTCGCGCCGCAGGTTGGCCGACGACAGGCCCAGGAGCAAGGCACTGGACCAGGAAAAAATAATAACTACCGCGTTGATGGTCCACTGGTGTTGTTCCAAGGGGACCACCGCCGGTCCGAAAAAATGAAACAGCGCCTGGGCCAGCAACACGCCGCAGACAGTGCCCAGCGTGGCGACCCGCCAGTCGGTCAAATGGTAATAAATCAGCACCATCGCGCAGAAGCTGGCGAGCCAGACCATGTTGCCGCTGTTGCAGAGATACATCCAGCTGAAAAACAGTGGCAACTGCAGCCAGACCACCAGCGAGAAGACGCGCGCCGAAAGTTTGCTGGACGGGTCATTGGCGATGCTCTCGGAAATCAGCAGCAGGCCCAGGGCGCCCATCACCGCACGCAGGCCGGGATGCTCATAGGGCTGGGGCAGCCAATGTCCCCAGATCCAGCCAAACAAGGGGTGGCCTACCAGCGTGAACAGTCCCAGCCAGCGCAGCCGCCAGGGTGATGGGTGCAAAATAAGTACCATCTGCTCCCTGAGCTCGGCTTTGATCCGTGCCGACAGGCGGCCCGACAGGCCCGCGTGACGCCAGACTCCGTGAATCATCCGCTTGATCCTGGCAGGTACTCCGGAGGTCATGAATAGGTCTTGGAACATCGCTCGCACATTGTCACAGTTCTGGAGAAAAACCGAATATGCCATCACCTGTCAACTTTGACAGTATTACGCTGGACAGCATGCTCGCAGACTGGATTTCCGCCCTGCGTGAATATGCGGTGGAGGCGGTGGTTGTCCTGGGTCCTGATCCTTTTGGGCAGCGCCACGACAGGGTGGTGGTGGCGGTCCATCCCCCCCGTCTGCAGGAGCCGGCCTCAGCTCTGGCCGAAAGCCAGGACTTTGGCGCACCATGGCGGGAATCGGATGCCCCGATGGTGGCCTGGCAGCATATTGGCAATTCGGACACAGGCGGCGTCCGCTGGCGTCTGTTGTGGCTGGCCCACGGTTTCCAGAGTGTGGTGCGGGTTGAGTTTCCACTGCCTTCGGGGCGTGCCTTCGAATGTTTCATGTTGAGCCCGCGCCAGTTTCATGACCGGGCCGAGGCTGCGGCCCTGGTTTGGTCCGCCCTCAACATCTGGCCTTTGTTCAAGCGCACCATGGCTGCCGCCAGCAGTCCGCTCAGCCCGCGCGAAAGCGAGTGCCTGGCGCTGGCTTTCGAAGGCCTGACCGCGCGCCAGACCGGCGAGCGTTTGCGCTGCACCGAGCGCACTGTCAATTACCACATGGCCAATGCCATGGCCAAACTCAAGGTAGACAACAAGATGTTGGCGATTCAGCGCGCTTGCTGGCTGGGCGTGATCTAGGGACCCTGCGGCCTGGGTATCCAGTGTTTCCCTGTGGCTTGAATATTGCATATGAACTATGGTTACATTACGCAAACAGCCCGTGTGATTGCTGTCTCGCTGTTCCACCCCTTGTTTCTAAGGAAAATTCGTCATGAAACGTCGCTCCCTTGTTGCCCTGGCCGCTTCGACGGCACTGGTCTCCGCCCTGCTGCTGCCCGCTCTCGCCCAAGCTCAAGCCAAGACGCTCAAAGTGGTGCCGCACTCGAACATCACCATCCTGGACCCGGTCTGGACCACGGCCTTCGTGACGCGCAACCACGGCTACATGATTTACGACACCTTGTTCGGCACCGACCTCGAAGGCAAGGTCAAGCCGCAGATGGTGGACACTTACAGTGCGTCCAAGGACAACAAGGTGTGGACTTTCGCGCTGCGCGACGGTCTGGAGTTCCATGACGGCAAACCGGTCACCAGCGAAGACGTGGTGGCATCGCTCAAGCGCTGGGCCAGCCGTGACAGTTTTGGCGGCGTCATGGCCAAAAGCCTGGCCAGTTATGAGACGCCCAACGCGAAAACCTTCGTCATCAAGTTCAACCAGCCGTTTGGCGTGATGCTCGAAGCCCTGGGCAAGCCCTCGTCGAACGTGCCTTTCATCATGCCGGCGCGCATCGCGGCCACGCCGGGCAGCGAGCAGATCAAGGAAAACATCGGCTCCGGTCCCTACAAGTTCGTCACGGCCGAGTACAAGCCCGGTGAAAAACTGGTCTATGTCAAGAACGACAAATACAAGCCGCGCAGTGAAGCGCCCAACGGAACCACAGGCGGCAAAAACGTCTATCTGGATCGCGTCGAGTGGATCATCATCCGTGACCCGCAAACCCAGTTCAATGCGCTGATCGCCGG
>JAZKIE010000095.1:0-3998 GCA_040385025.1 Pseudomonadota bacterium
ATGCCCAGATCCTGCAAGCGCTGCTTGAAGGCGTTGCGGCCGCTGAGCTTGCCCAGCACCATCTTGTTGGAGCTCCAGCCCACGTCTTCCGCACGCATGATCTCGTAGGTTTCACGCGCCTTGAGCATGCCGTCCTGGTGAATGCCGGACGCATGCGCAAAGGCATTGGCACCGACAACGGCCTTGTTGGGTTGCACCACAAAGCCGGTGGTCTGGCTGACCATGCGGCTGGCGGCCACGATGTGCAGCGGGTCAACGCGCATGTCGAGATTGAAGTAGTCCCGGCGCGTTCTCACGGCCATGACGATTTCTTCGAGCGAGCAGTTGCCGGCCCGTTCGCCGAGGCCGTTGATCGTGCATTCGACCTGACGGGCACCGCCAATTTTGACGCCGGCCAGCGAGTTGGCCACGGCCATGCCGAGGTCGTTGTGACAATGCACCGACCAGATCGCCTTGTCGCTGTTGGGCACGCGTTCACGCAGGGTCTTGATGAAGTTGCCGTAGAGCTCGGGCACGGCATAGCCGACGGTGTCGGGCACATTGATGGTGGTCGCACCCTCGGCAATCACGGCTTCGAGCACGCGGCACAAAAAGTCCACATCGCTGCGGTAGCCGTCTTCCGGGCTGAACTCCACATCTGCCACGAGATTTCGCGCAAAACGCACCGACAGCTTGGCCTGTTCCAGCACCTGCTCGGGGCTCATGCGCAGCTTTTTTTCCATATGCAGCGCACTGGTCGCAATGAAGGTGTGGATACGCGCGCTGTTGGCGCCCTTGAGCGCCTCGGCCGCACGCGAGATGTCGCGGTCATTGGCGCGCGACAACGAACAAATGGTCGAGTCCTTGATCGCATTGGCAATCGCCTGCACGGCCTCGAAATCCCCGTTGGAGCTTGCCGCAAAACCGGCCTCGATCACATCGACCTTCAGGCGTTCGAGCTGGCGGGCGATGCGCAGTTTTTCGTCCCGCGTCATGGAGGCACCGGGTGACTGTTCGCCGTCGCGCAAGGTGGTGTCGAAAATAATCAGTTTGTCGGTCATGGCTGGCTCCTGCTGCGTGCTCGCTGTTTATCGTTGGTTTTCAAATCAATCCGCCATGTTAACGGCGACTGCCTGTGGGGTGCTGGCGCGCTGCAGGCCAGAGACGATGGCCTTGAGCGACGCCGACACAATGTTGCTGTCCATGCCGACACCAAACAGGGTCTGGCCGTTGATGCGCAGCTCCAGGTAAGCCACGGCCTGCGCGGCGGCACCCGAGCCGATGGCATGCTCGTGGTAGTCCAGCACCCGCACGGCGTGACCGGTGGCGCTGTTGAGCCCGGCCACAAAGGCGTCGATCGGCCCGGTGCCCGCGCCCGCCACACGGTGGCTGACGTCATTGAACTGAACATCGGCCCGGATGTTGAAAGACTTGGTGCCGTCGGCAACCCTCTCCTCGATCACCAGATGCTGTGGCGCCGGGACACTTTGCAAGCCGTATTCCTTTTCAAACAAGGCAAACAGGTCCTGCGCCGTCAACTCCTTGCCGGTCGCATCCATCACGCCCTGCACCACCTGACTGAACTCGATCTGCAGGCGGCGCGGCAACTCCAGTCCAAACTCGCTTTCGAGCAGGTAGGCAATACCGCCTTTGCCCGACTGGCTGTTCACGCGGATCACAGCCTCGTAGCTGCGGCCCAGGTCTTTCGGGTCGATGGGCAGGTAAGGCATGTCCCAGATATCGCCCTCCTTGCGCGCGGCAAAAGCCTTCTTGATCGCGTCCTGGTGCGAGCCCGAAAACGAGGTGTAGACCAGGTCACCGGCATAGGGATGGCGCGGATGTACCGGCAACTGGTTGCAATGCTCGACCGTACGGCGGATCTCGTCGATCTCCGAGAAATCCAGGCCCGGTGACACGCCTTGTGTGTAGAGGTTAAGTGCGATGTTGACCAGATCCACATTGCCAGTGCGCTCACCGTTGCCGAACAGGCAGCCCTCGATGCGGTCGGCCCCAGCCATCAGCGCAAACTCCCCGGCGGCGGTCCCGGTGCCGCGGTCGTTGTGTGGATGGACCGACAACACAATCGCGTCGCGCCGCGCCAGGTGGCGGTGCATCCACTCCATCATGTCGGCAAAGATGTTGGGCGTTGAATGTTCGACCGTCGATGGCAGGTTGATGATGCATTTGCGCTCGGGCGTCGGCTGCCAAACATCGGTGACGGCATCGACCACACGTTTGGAGAACTCAAGCTCGGTGCCAGACCACATCTCGGGCGAATACTGGAAGGTCCACTGCGTGCCCGGTTGCCCGGCTGCCAGTTCGATGAACAGCCGCGCATTGTCGGTCGCCAGTTTGACGATCTCGTCCTCGTTCATGCCGAGCACGACGCGGCGCATGACAGGCGCGGTGGCGTTGTAGAGATGCACGATGGCGCGCGGCGCGCCCTGCAGCGCTTCGAAAGTACGTCGGATCAGCGGTTCGCGGGCCTGTGTCAGCACCTGGATGGTGACATCGTCCGGGATCAGGTTTTCGTCGATCAGCCTGCGCAGAAAGTCGAATTCGACCTGGGATGCCGACGGGAAACCGACTTCGATTTCCTTGAAGCCGATCTTCACCAGGGTATTGAACATCCTGAGCTTGCGCGGGATGTCCATGGGTTCGATCAGCGCCTGGTTACCGTCACGCAGGTCCACGCTGCACCAGATCGGCGCCTGGGTCAGCACCACATCCGGCCAGTTGCGGTCGGCGAGGCGAACCGGGGCAAAGGACTTGTATTTGCTTGAAGGTGTTTTCAACATGTTGATCTCATCCACTGTGACATTCCAAACCCAGCAACCCAAAGAAAAACGGCCCGTTGCTGGTGCAAACGGGCCGTTGAATTGGGTGTACGCGTGCGCGCTACCGTCTCCGCCCGTTGGCAGATAGCAGTAGTGCTAGCGAAATCTTGTTCATGTCTGGCAATGTATCACAAAACTTTCAGGCTCGGGCATCCGGAAATTTCCACCTTGACCACAGGTCTATTTGTGCAGGCCACGTTCATCCGGCTCATCGGTCGAGGTCGAAATCACGCTGGTCTGCAAGCCCTTGGCCTTGCGCCAGCCGTAAAGCACATAGCCGGAAAAACCATAAATCACGAACAGGCCGAACATCACGGTCGGCGGATCGATGTTGATCACGGCAATGCCCAGCGCAATCAAAACGATCACGGCAAACGGAACACTGCGCTTGAGGCTGAGGTCCTTGAAGCTGTAAAACGGCACGTTGGTCACCATGGTCAGGCCGGCATACAGAGTCAGCGCAAACATGAACCAACGCACTTCGTCACCTCGTATGCCAGCTTCGGTCATCAGCCAGATAAACCCGGCGACCAGCGCGGCTGCGGCAGGTGAAGGCAGCCCCTGAAAGAAACGCTTGTCAACGACGGCGGTGTTGACATTGAAGCGGGCCAGCCGGAGAGCGGCGCAGGCGCAGTAGACGAAGGCGGCAATCCAGCCCCAGCGGCCCAGGCCCGTCAACGCCCATATGTACGCAATCAGCGCGGGCGCCGCGCCAAAGGACACCATGTCGGCCAATGAATCCATCTGCTCGCCAAAAGCACTTTGGGTGTTGGTCATGCGTGCGACGCGCCCATCGAGGCTGTCAAGCACCATGGCGGAAAACACGCCAATCGCCGCCTGGTCGAAACGCCCATTCATCGCCATCACGATGGCGTAAAAGCCACCGAACAGCCCGGCCAGCGTGAACAGGTTGGGCAGGATGTAAATACCCTTGCGCCGCTTGCGCGGAACAACTTCTTCGGCGTCAATGTCCGGGTCGTGGCCATCATGCATGGAAGGTGCTCCGGGTTTCGGCAAAGGTGGTGGGCCCGAGGTGCGGCGCAGGCAGTGATTCAATCATGCACAGAGGATACCAAACGGTAGGCCACAAAAACGAAAAAGCCGCGCAGGTGTACTGCGCGGCTTGAAGCTGAATCTGGCCGGGCCTGGTGAGACCCGGCAGCTTCATCAGTTGCGGGTCTG
>JAZKIE010000096.1:0-9481 GCA_040385025.1 Pseudomonadota bacterium
GCCCCAAACACCTGCACCCAGTAAATCGCCTGCGTGCTCCAGGTGTTCACCACAAATGCGGAACCCATTTCAACAAAAGCCGGCGACATGATGTTGACGCAGTGGCTGGGGCTGTCCAGCCAGCCTTGCACGGCCAGCTCGGGCGTCATCTGGCCAGCGGCGATGTTTTCGCCAATGCTGCGCCAGCGGTAGCCGGCGCGGGTCGCGCGCACACCGACCGTGCTGCCGTCGCGGGCGGTGTGGTTGAAGTAGCTGTGCTGCGCCATGTCGGCGGCGTGGCCTGCGGCGACTTCTGTCAGCAGGGACTGGTGCAGCAGCGGTGGTACGGCGGCAAAAAACTCGCTACCGCAGCG
The DNA here is from genome assembly GCA_040385025.1 of Pseudomonadota bacterium. Lineage (GTDB taxonomy): Bacteria > Pseudomonadota > Gammaproteobacteria > Burkholderiales > Burkholderiaceae_C > Polaromonas. The sequence continues at coordinate 354 of JAZKIE010000096.1, forward strand.
CCTGGCTTGGGCCCGCGCAGCGTTGACCAACGCCAGGATGCGGTCGTCGACTTGCTCGCCCTGCGCGGCGGCCGGCGCGACAAAAGGTTGGGCCATCACTACCCAGAGCTGGTTCCCGCGCTGGTAAAAGCCTGCGTCTGTCATGGGCAGGTGCATCACCGCCGCGCAGGCCTTGCCCAGTCTTTGTGGCAGCAGTGTCGCCGGGCCGGTCGATGAGCGTACGGTAATTTGTGTGGCGTGTACGGCGCGGTAGTTCGCGGCTTTGAGAGCATCGTCGAGCTTGCTGCCATCGGCCAGCAATGCGGCGGCGCGCGACAGGGCTGTGTTTTCACGCAGTGCCGGCGTCCGCGTCGGGCCTTCACCGCAGCCCTGCTGACGGATGGCGTTGACCGCGCGCAGCAGGGTGGGGTGCTCCGGCGCGGGGGACTGCGCGCAGAGTTGTGTGCTGACCGCCAGCATGCTGAAAGCGAGCAAAGCCGCCGCCAGTGGCCTTGCCATCTTGCGTGTGCTTGCACAGACCGGGTAGTTCATCAGGCCATGATAGCCACACGGGGCTTGCTCACCTTGTTCCGGCATGGATGCCCCGCTGCAGTCAGGTTAAATCCGCTATGTTTTTGATAGCTGATTGAGCAATATTGGCAGGGGCTAGAGCCCTTTTTTGCTCTGAAAATAACTCGGTGACTGGCCCATGGCGGCCTTGAACATCGCTGAAAAAGCGCTGTCGCTGGCGTAGCCGCTGGCCGCCGCCACCTGGCTGACCGGTGTGCCGCGCGCCAACAGTGGCAGCGCATGCGCCAGGATGGCCTGCTGGCGCCACTGCTGGTAGCTGGTGCCGAGCTCGTCGCGAAACAGGCGCGCCATGGTGCGTTCGCTGGCGCCCATGTCGGCCGCCCACTCGGCCAAAGTTGCGCGCTCTGCCGGCGCGCGCAGCACGGCCTCGCACAGCGCGCGCAGGCGCTTGTCGCCGTGTTCTGCATGCGGCAGCGGTACGCCCAGCGGCTGGGTGTCGGCGTGGGTGATCTCGTCGATCAGCAGGCTGCTCAGCAGGGCTTCGCGTTCGGCGCTGAGTTTTGAGTCGTCATGGGCATCCAGGGCATGCACCATTTCCCGCAGCAGCGGCGACACCACGATGACTCGGCAGCCCCGCCAGCCGGCAGGCGTGGCCCTGGCGTGGATGTACAGGGTGCGGAACTCGGCCGCCTCGAGCACGTTGATGGCGTGTAACGCGCCGGGCGCAATCCACACCGCGCGTGAGGGCGGCACGATGTAGGTGACCTCGTCAGGCGTGGCCGCAGTCACCTGCACAATGCCGCTGGCGCAGTAGGCCAGTTGCGCCCAGCCGTGGCGGTGCGGCTTGAAGTGGGTGTCGGCCGGCATGCTGCGGGCGCGCACACGTACCGGTCGCGCCGGGCTGGGCGTGAAGGCGTCAATGCCGTCCACCGAGATCAGGGCCGGACGTGCGGGGAGGGGGCTGGACGGGCGCGGCATGTTTGGCTGAAATTCGCTAAATGATGTCTTTTTGTCGCATTCAGGAATTCATGCCCGATATTACGATAGCGCCATGAGCATCACAAGCACCCTGAACCCGCCGGCCCTCAACCCCGTCAGCCTGCGCCAGGACGCCGGCGTGATCGGCCTGGTCGGCCTGGCGCACATGATCAGCCACTTCAGCCAGTTGCTGCTGGCGCCGCTGTTTCCCTGGCTCAAGGAAGAGTTCGCCGTGAGTTACGCGCAGCTTGGTTTTCTGATGACCATTTTCTTCGTGGTGTCCTGCGCAGTGCAGGCGCTGTCCGGTTTTGTGGTGGACCGTTTCGGCCCCCGGCCGATTTTGTTTGCGGGACTGAGCCTGCTGGGCCTGGCCGCTTTTGGTTATGCCGCCAGCACCAGCTACTGGATGATGGCGGCCTTTGCCGTGGTCGCAGGCATAGGCAACGGCGTGTTCCATCCGGTGGACTACACCCTGATCAACCGCAAGGTCAGCGCGCCGCGCCTGGGCCATGCCTACAGCGTGCATGGCATCACCGGCAGCCTGGGCTGGGCGCTGGCACCGGCGCTGGTGGTGACGCTGACCTTTGCGTATTCATGGCGCGTTGCGCTGATGGCTGCCGGCGCGCTGGCGTTTGGGGTACTGGCCGTGCTGCTGCTCAACCGCGACAAGCTCACACTCGTGGTGGCGCCGCCGGTCAAAGGTGCGGCGGCGGCCGACGGCTCGCTGGACTTCCTCAAGATACCGGCCGTGTGGATGTGTTTTGCGTTTTTCTTCTGGTACGCGATTGTGCTGAGCGTGGTGCAGGCCTTTGCGCCGGAAGCCGCGCGCCAATTGCATGACGTGCCCCTTCCGCTGGTGGCGATGTGCCTGACGATTTACATGTTGTGCAGCGCCAGCGGCATGGTGGCGGGCGGTTTTCTGGCCTCCGATCCGGCGCGCTGCGAGCGCATCGTTGGCGCCGGTTTTGGCGTGGCCGCAGTGATGGCGCTGGTGCTGGCCCTGGGCAGTTTCCCGGCCTGGGTGGTGCCGGTGCTGTTCGGCTTGATGGGTTTTTCCTCGGGTATCGCCGGGCCGTCGCGGGACTTGCTGGTCAAGCGCTCGACGCCTGAAAACGCCTCGGGCCGTGTTTATGGCGTGGTGTATGCGGGCCTGGACATCGGGCAGGCGGTGTCGCCGCTGATCTTTGGCCTGATGATGGACCACCAGATGTACCGCGGCGTGTTGCTGGGGCTGGCGCTGATGCTGGGTGTGCTGATTGCCAGCGCCTTCAATGTGCGGCGGGTGCGGCGCACGGCACTGCCGGTGCCATCGCGCGTGGCGGCTGTCAGGTGATTTCCCAGCAGCGCAGCACGGTACGGTTGTCAAAGTCGATCTGCTGCGCCCAGAACTTCCAGCGCATCCAGCTGATAAACCCAACCACGTTGACACCCTCGCCTCTGTAGCCGTGCGCACCGGCGCCAGTCGATGACAGCGCGCGCGACCGTGCAAACACCGGAGCGGTGACGTTGTGCGCTGCTTGCTGGTTGCGCCACACTGTGCCGTTGACATCGGCGCGGGGGTCCAGACGGTCGCCGGCAATATGCCGCACGATGGGGTGGTTGGTGCGGCCTGCGCCGCGCGGCGCGCCCGGGATGATGCGAATCTGGCAACCCGCCAGTTGCGAGGTGAAAAAATAGTCTGCGCCATTGTCCAGCTGGATTTCTGCGGTCCCCCGGCTTTGCCAGGGCAGCCAGTGGGCCAGAATCTGGTGGCTGTGCGAACCGGCGGCCTTGCCGCGCTGGGCAAAGCTGTCCAGTCTGACAGCTGCGCCATAAGGCCTCAAATCGAGGGTGGCCAGCCCTTGTGCAGGCGGGTTGGCGCCGAACATCCCGGCTTCAAAAATGGCTGTGGTCCTGAGAAAGGCGGCCGGGTCGCCCATAAAACGCTTGTTCATTCCATCCATGCGGTATCTCCAGATGCAGCATGAATTGTTGGCGTCGACCGCGCCGCAGATCAAGCGCTTAAGTCACAGGAGGGGTGTGCGGGATGCCCGGCGGGGCCTGCGCTTGCTTTGGGGAAAGCGCTCAACCGCGCTCAATCCGGTGGTGCAGTCACGGCGGGCGTGCGCCGTTTTTCATTGACCAGCACATACAGGCCTGAGCCAATCAGCAGTGCGATGCCGAACCAGGCCAATGTGTTCGGCACTTCACCCCAGACCAGGTAACCCAGCATCAGCGCAAACAGCAGGCCGCTGTAGCGAAAGGGCGCAACCAGCGTCATCTCGCCGTGGCGCATGCTGCTGATGATGAAGTAGTAGCCCCCGGTCAGGAAGACCGAGGCCAGGCCCAGGAGCCCGAACTCGAACAGACCGAAGGGCTGCCAGCCCTGCAGCAGCGAACCCACGCCCGATACCACGGTGACCGCGACCGCCGTGGCCAGCGTGATCAGAATGGACGGAATGCCGGCGTGAATGCGGCGCGTCATCAGGTCGCGCGCGGCATGAAACAAGGTGCCCAGCAGGCAGACCAGCGCGTAGTAGTTGAAGCCCTCGGCACGCGGCTGGATCACCAGCAGCACACCGAGAAAGCCGAAACCGACGGCCAGCCAGCGTGCACCGCGCACGCGTTCGGCCATGAAGAGCGCGGCAAACATGGTCATGAACAGCGGCGCCGCCAGGTTGATGGCGGTGGCGTTGCCGATAGGCAGGTGAAACAAGGAGCCGAGGTAAAGCATGGTGGCGATGGCATCGACCAGCGCGCGTACCGCGACCCAGCCGCGTGTGGCCTCGCGCAGGCGGGGCGTGGCGCCCAGCGCGTGGGCGACGGCCAGCACCAGCAGCACCGACATGACGCCGCGGATGAAGATCAGTTGCGCGCTGGGCATGCTTTGGCTGGCAAACTTGACCAGCGCGTCATTGGTGACGAAGCAGCCCATGGCGCCCACCATGCAGACAATGCCGCGGCGGTTGGCGGCGGCGGAAGCGCTCAGTGTCATGGCAGGGTGTTCAATTCAAAAAAGTCCACCCTGTCGCCGCACCCAGCAGCAGGCAAAGCAGGGGAATGGGGAAAAGCAGAAAGCGCCAAGCGCGTGAGGCAGGCTGTCCGCTGAGCAGCAGCAGGCCCAGGGTGAACAGCGCGGTGGGTTCGGGCGTCATGCCGAAGACTTCAGCCTGCAGCCACGGCCGGCCAGCGGCCAGGCCCATCAGCGGATACAACAGGCCGGCGACGGCCAGCAGCCAGCCCAGGCCACGCCAGACAGTGCCCGGTCGCGCAGCCACATTGCTGCGCATCAGACTCACGGCCAGCAGCAGCACCGCCTGCAGGGCAAAGGCCACTGCTACGTACTGCGCGGCCCAATTGATGATGGCGTAACGCTCCCAGAGGAAAGCCCAGCCGATCCACAACCAGACGGCGGCAAGTGCCAGCGCGATCAGGCGGAAGGCGTGGGCGCGCCGGGATGCGGCCAGCCAGAGCGCTGCCAGCCCGGCCGCCAGCAGCGGAAGCTGCAGCGGCCAGAAGTCGCGGTTGTACAACTCGACCATGCGCCAGTAAGTCCTGGGTGCATACATCAGGAAATCCGACAGCGTGTAGGTCCACCACTCCGACATGGTCAGAGCTTTGCCACATGGTCGGCCATGCGCTGACGCAGGGCTGCGTCGGGCAAACGTCCGCGCGCCGCGCCCATGTTCTCTCGCAGATGGGCGGGGTTGCTGGTGGCGGGGATGACGCAGGTGACGGACGGGTGTGAGACGACAAACTTCAGCGCGACTTGCGCCCAACTCGTGCAGTCAATCTCGGCGGCCCAGGCCGGCAGCGGGTGGCGCTGCAACTGGCGCAGCAGCGCGCCTTCGCGGAAAGGCCGATTCGCCAGCACCGCAATGCCGCGCTCGCGCGCCAGCGGAAGCAGGCGCTGCTCGGCCTCGCGGTCCAGCAGGTTGTAGCTGAGCTGGACAAAGTCAAGGCGCTGGCTGCGCATGATGCTCTCGAACTCGCTGTGGCGCCGCCCTTCCGATGTGGTGATGCCGACATAACGCAACTGGCCTGCGGCCTTCATGGCCTGCAACAGCGGCAACTGCTTCTCCCACGCGAGCAGGTTGTGGACCTGCAGCAGGTCGAAGCGCGCTACCTGCCAGAGCTTGCGTGAGGTCTCAATCTGTGCCGCGCCGTCCGAGGAGGTCCAGACTTTTTCCGCAGAAAAAACCTTTGATTGGGCTTGTAGTTTCTGCAGCGCTTCGCCGATCACGCCCTGCGAGGAGCCGTACATGGGCGAGGAGTCGATCAGCTTGCCGCCGGATGCAAAAAACTGCCGCATGACTTCCGCACTCTGTGCGCGGGCGGCGGTGTCATTACCGACATTGAAGGTGATCCAGGTGCCGAGGCCGATCAAAGGAATCTGCTCGCCGGACGACGGGATGGGCTTGGTCAGGGCCGGTGGCTGGGCGGGAGTTTGTGCCAGCGCGCCTGCAGCACCGAGGGCGGGAACAAGCTGCAGCAGGAGGTCGCGGCGTCTCATGGGCTTACCGTATCACAGGGCAGGCTAAGACAGGAAGGTGGATACAGAAGCCCTGAACGGCTGCCGGGCTTCAGACCGCGCTGCGGTGCCTGGCGATGCAGGTGTCCAGCACCTCGGCCGAATCGCGCTGCCACCAGTTGCCCGACGAGAAAATTTCGACTTCGCTGTAAGCTGCAAAACCCTGGTCCTCGACCCAGCCACGGATCCGTGGAATGTCAATCACGCCGTCACCCATCATGCCGCGGTCTTCGAGCAGGTGCGTGGTGGGTGTCATCCAGTCGCAGACGTGGAAGGCCAGCAGGCGCTCCTTGCCGGCGCGCTTGATCTGCGCTTCGAGCTTGGGGTCCCACCACACGTGGTACACATCGACCGCCACGCCCAAGGCGCCACTTTTGGCCGGATCGAGCGCGTCGCAAACGTCCAGCGCCTGCTCCAGGGTGTTGATACAGGCACGGTCGGCCGCGTACATCGGGTGCAGCGGCTCAATGGCCAGCGGCATCTTGCTGGTTTTCGAATATTCCAGCAGTTCAGCAATGCCATCGCTGACCTGGTTGCGTGACAAGGCGAGGTCCTTGTGCGCGGCCTGGCCAGCCAGCGCGCCGGGCAGGGCGCCGACCACCAGCACCAGGCAGGCCGCATTGAGTTCACAGGCCTCGTCCACGGCGCGGCGGTTGTCTTCCCGCGCGGCTTTGAGCCCTGCTGCGTCTGCAGCCGGGAACATGCCTCCACGGCAGTAACCCGACAGCTCCAGGCCGTGCGTCTTCACAAGCTTCGAGATAGCGGGCAGTCCGGCCGCAGCCACCTGGTCACGCCACGGCGAAATCGCCCGGATGCCGCGCTGCACGCAGGCTTCGATGATCTCGGTCAGCGGCTGCTCGACACCGCGGCTTTTGCGCACGGTCGCGGTGTTGATCGAGAGCCAGCGGTGGTCCTGGGAAAAGTCGCGCATGGGCTTAACCTTCAACGCCGTGCAATGCCAGCAGTGTTTTCATGCGTTTGACGGCGAGCTCGGGCTGCTCCAGCAGATTCGCCGCATCGGCCAGCCTGAACAGTTCAACGAAGTGCTGCAGCGAACGCGTGCTCTGCTGGCCACCGACCATGGTGAAGTGCTTCTGGTGGCCGTTGAGCCAGGCCATGAACACCACGCCGGTTTTGTAAAAGCGCGTGGGTGCGGCAAAGATGTGGCGCGACAGCGGCACCGTGGGGCCGAGGATGGCGTGGAATTTTTCCACGTTGCCCTGGGCCAGTTCACCGAGTGCGGCGCTGGCAGCCGGGGCGATGGCGTCGAAGATGCCCAGCAGCGCGTCGCTCTGGCCGTGCAACAGCTCGCTGCCGTGCTGGTCTCCGGCGATCAGCTCGGCGTAGTTGAAGTCGTCGCCGGTGTACATGCGCACGCCCGACGGCAGGCGCCGGCGCATCGCGATTTCCTTGTCCTTGTCGAGCAGGGAGATCTTGATGCCGTCGACCTTGTCGGGGTGGGCGTTGATGATGCCAAGCGCCGTGTCCATCGCGGCATCCACATCCTTCGTGCCCCAGTAACCTGCCAAGGCCGGGTCGAACATCTCGCCCAGCCAGTGCAGCACCACGGGCTGCTTGGCCTGGCTCAGGATGCGGTCGTAGACGCGTTCGTAATCGGCCGGTGATTTGGCAACCCGGGCGAGTGCGCGGCTGGCCATGACAATCAGTTTGCCGCCCAGCTTTTCGATGGCAGCCATTTGCTCTTCGTAGCCGGCAATCACCTCGTCAACGGTCTTGACGTTCTCCAGCAGCAGGTGGTCGGTGCCGCAGCCGGAGGCCACCAGTGCGCCCGGCACGTCTTTGGCAGCATCGAGCGAGCGGCGGATCAGCTCCAGCGAGGTCGGCCAGTCCAGGCCCATGCCGCGCTGTGCGGTGTCCATGGCTTCGGCCACACCCAGGCCCAGCGACCACAGGTGACGCCGGTAAGCGATGGTCGCGTCCCAGTCGATGGCGCAGTTGACCCAGGGGTCGACCACGGCCAGCGGGTCGGCGACGACGTGGGCGGCCGAATAGGCGATGCGGTTGAAGGCCACCCCAGCCGCCGGCCGGACCGGTGTCGTGCCGCGCAGCGTGTAAGGCTGCAGGCTACCTGCAGCGATGGGCAATGTGAGAGTCAAAGCCATGAAAATCTACCTTTTATTCATCAAATATGCCTCTAGCCCTTATCCGACGGGCGCAAGCAGCTATCAAACCTGTAGCGCAGGAACATCCACCCAGCGCCGTTCTTTCCAGCTTTCGAGCGCGGCTTCGACCAGTTGCACACCTTTGGCGCCTTCGGGCAGGGTCCATTTGTAGGGCTCGTTTTCCACCACGTGGCGGATGAAGTGTTCCCACTGGATCTTGAAGCCGTTGTCGTACACCTGGGTATCCGGCACTTCCTGCCACTGCTGGGTGAAATTCATGGTCTGTTTTTCGTCCGGGTTCCAGACCGGGCGCGGCGTGTTGACGCGCGACTGGGCCTTGCAGGAGGAGAGACCGGCGACGGCCGAGCCGTGCGTGCCGTCAACGTGGAAGGTGACCAGGTCCTCGCGGTTGACGCGGGTGGCCCAGGACATATTCATCTGCGCAATGACCGGCTCGCCGCTGTGACCGGTCAGCTCGGCGGTGGCGTAGGCGGCGTCGTCGGCGGTGGCCTTGTAGGGCTTGCCGGCCTCGTCCCAGCGCTCGGGGATGTGCGTGGCGCCAATGCAGGAGATGGACTTGACCTCGCCAAACAGGTTGTCCAGCACGTAGCGCCAGTGGCACATCATGTCCAGGATCATGCCGCCGCCGTCTTCGGTGCGGTAGTTCCAGCTCGGGCGCTGGATCGGCTGCAGGTCGCCTTCAAACACCCAGTAGCCGAACTCCAGGCGCACCGACAGCATCTGGCCGAAGAAGCCGGCGCGGCGCAGCATGTCGAGCTTGCGCAGGCCGGGCAGGAACAGCTTGTCCTGCACCGCGCCATGTTTCAGGCCGGATTTTTCTGCCAGACGAGCGATCTCGACCGCTTCATTGAGGTTGGTGGCAATCGGCTTTTCGCAGTAGACGTGTTTGCCGGCGCGTATCGCCTTGGCCAGCAGGGTGGGGCGCATTTGTGTGGTGCCGGCGTCGAAGAAGATGGTGTCGTCCTTGTTCTTCAGCGCCTCGTCGA
>JAZKIE010000097.1:0-3425 GCA_040385025.1 Pseudomonadota bacterium
GCCTCGCCGATGATGCCGTTGAGCATGCCGATGGAGGTGATGCCGACCTGCACCGATGACAAAAATTGTGTGGGATTGTCCAGCAGCGTCAGCGCCGCGCGTGCGCCCTTGTCACCCGACTCCGACATGGCATTGAGCCTGGCCTTGCGGCTGGAGGCCAGCGCCAGCTCCGACATGGCGAAGACGCCGTTGAGCAGCGTCAGAAAGGCAATGAGGATGAAATCCATGGATCCGCAGGCAGAATGAACACATGGCACTTTACATGATCGGTGACCTTCAGGGTTGCCACGAACCGCTGACGCGCCTGCTGCGCAAGCTTGACTTCTCCCCCAGCCGCGACACGCTGTATGTGCTCGGCGACCTGGTCAACCGCGGGCCGGACTCGCTGGCGGTGCTGCGCAGCCTGGAGCAACTTGGCGACGCGGCGCAATGCCTGCTTGGCAACCACGACCTGAACCTGCTGGGCATTCGCCACGGCCTGCGCAAACCGCACCGCGGCGACACCGTGCAACCCGTGCTGGACGCGCCCGACAGCGAAGCGCTGCTCGACTGGCTGCGGCATCGCCGCATGGCGATGTTTGCGCACGGCTGGCTGATGGTGCATGCCGGCGTGCTGCCGCAGTGGAGCGTCGCGCAGACACTGGCACGGGCTGGCGAGGTCGAGAGCGCGCTGCGCGGGCCGGACCTGGCCGGTTTTCTGCAGGGCATGTATGGCAACACGCCAGACCGCTGGGACGATTCACTGGCAGGCGCAGAACGCCTGCGCGTGATCGTCAACGCGCTGACACGCATTCGTTTTTGCACGGCCGACGGGGCGATGGAATTTGCCAGCACTGGCGGCAAACAAACCGCGCTGCCCGGCTACCTGCCCTGGTTTGAGGTGCCGGGCCGCGCTACTGCCGGCACGCCGCTCGCCTTCGGCCACTGGTCCACGCTGGGCGTCGACACGGTGGCGGCAGGCGGCGGCCTGCTGGCCAACACCCTGCCGCTGGACACCGGCTGTGTCTGGGGTGGTTGCCTGACGGCCGCGCGTATGGGCGAGACAGTGGGCCAATTCGAATTGGTCAAGGTGCGTTGCGATCAGTCGCAAGCGCCAGACTAGAAGTCTTTTAGGCCTCCAGGCCCTACTGGACAAGCGTAAACAGCTATGAATTCAATAGCGGTTTTACCCTACTTGGGAGCTTGTTGCCGGCGTCCCCGTCTTGTGGGCCGCGTGCAGGGCGGCTTCGTCGGACAGGCTGCGCGCCACACTGGCCGACAGCAGCAGCACCGCCGATGAGAAATAAATCCACATCAGCAGCACCACCAGCGAGCCGGCCGCGCCATAGGCCGACACCACGGCGGCGGTGGACAGGTAGAGCGCCATCAGGTACTTGCCGAGCGAAAACAAGATGCCGCCCGCGATGCCGCCCATGACCAGGTAGCGCAACTGCGGTTTAGGCCCTGCGCTCATGCGCATCAGCGCGACAAACAGGCCGGCACAAAAGGCCATGGACACCAGTTCATTAACAATCACCGCGACTTTTTCGAGCGGCAGGTAGCTGCCGGCCCAGCCGGTGAGAAAGGTCAGGAAGGCAGAAATCGCCAGCGAGGTCAGCAGCAAAAAGCCAAAGGCCAGGATGTAGGCAATGCCGCGCAGGCGCAGCGAGGCGCTGTACCACCACTTCTGCTTGGGCACTTCGCCCGTGTCACGCCGCCACAGGCGCTCAAAAGCATCCTGCAGCTCGGCAAAGACGCCGGTGGCGCCGGACAGCAACAGACCAAACGCAATCAGCGAGGCGAGCAGGCCGTCGGCCGGCTTCTGTGCACTGGTCAGCGCCTGCTGCACCATCTGCGCGCCCTGCTCGCCGATCACGTCGGCGATCTGCTTTACCAGGCTCGCTTCGATGTAGCTGCGGTCCAGCCACCAGCCGAGCACGGCCACCAGCAGCACCAGCAAAGGCGCCAGACTCAGGATGCCGTAAAACGACATGGCCGCGCTCATGCGCAATCCGTCGGCGTCTATCCAGAGCACCACGGCACGCTTGATGGGCCGAAACAGGTCCAGCAGTGGAGAAAGGGCAGATGCCGGGCGCGTGCCGGCGGACAGGAAAGGCATGCAGGCAGTCTAGGGGCTGCCGCAGGCCTATGGGCATCAGACGCCCACGCAGAAAAAAGTAGGCTCTTGCCGACGCCTGCACGCAGGGTGCAGGCTCAGCGTGCCTCTAAGCTGCAGTCTTGAACAGTGCAGCGACTTTTTTCTTGGGCTTGATGTTGGCCGACACACTGCTGCGCGAAGACGTGCTTTTGGCAGCTTCTTCCCAGGCTGGCTGGGCTTCGGCCGCGAGCGTCGATTCATAAGGCTTGTCAAAAAACGGATCACGTGCGGCCGGGCGCGGGGCGTATTCGCGGCGCTCACGCGGCTCACGGCGCTCGCGGGGGGCTGCGTCGGCTTCGCGCGGCGCCTGCTCGCCAGTCTCGCGGTACATGCGACGCCCGTCGTTGATGCGGCCCTGATCCTTGCGCGGCTGGTCTTCCTCGAACTCCATGGGCTCGAGTTCGATTTTTGTCTTGATCAGTTTTTCGATGTCCGCCACCAGACGCTGGTCGCTGCTGGCGGCAAAACTCACGGCCAGGCCGGAGGCGCCGGCGCGGCCGGTGCGGCCGATGCGGTGCACATAGTCTTCGGCGTTGAAAGGCACGTCGAAGTTGAACACCGCCGGCACGTCCTTGATGTCCAGGCCGCGGGCGGCGACGTCGGTACACACCAGCAAATCGACTTCGCCCTTCTTGAAGGCTTCGAGGGCCTTGAGGCGTTCGTCCTGGCTCTTGTCGCCGTGCAAGGCGGTGGTTTTCAGGCCCTCGCGCTCCAGCGAGCGGGCCAGCCGCGCGCAACCCAGCTTGCTGTTGACGAACACAAAGGCCTGCTTGATGCCGCGGGCCTTGAGGATCTGGTGCAGGGCGCGGCGCTTGTCGTCGGCGCTGACGCTGTAGAAATGCTGCTCGACGGTGGACGCCGTGGCATTGGAGCGCGCCACTTCAATCGTCACCGGGTCCTGCAGGAAGCTGGACGCCAGGCGCTTGATTTCCGGGGAGAAGGTGGCCGAGAACAGCAAGGTGATGCGCTGCTTGGGCAAATAGCTCAGGATGCGCTGCAGGTCCGGCAAAAAGCCAATGTCCAGCATGCGGTCGGCCTCGTCGAGCACCACGTATTCGACCTGGTTGAGCACGGCGTTTTTGGCTTCGATGTGGTCCAGCAGCCGGCCCGGCGTGGCGACCAGCACCTCGACGCCTTTTTTCAGCTCGGCGGTTTGCGGCTTCATGTCCATGCCGCCAAACACCACCGCGCTGTTCAGGTTGGTGTATTTGGCGTAGAACTTGACCTGCTCGGCCACCTGCACCGCCAGCTCGCGCGTGGGCAGCAGCACCAGCGCGCGCACCGGATG
>JAZKIE010000098.1:0-5214 GCA_040385025.1 Pseudomonadota bacterium
AGTCGCTCAGCATTGCGCTGAACCACTGCGCCCAGCGTCAGGCCTTTGGCAAACCACTGATCGCCCAGCCGCTGATGCGCAACGTGCTGGCCGATCTGGCGCTGGAATCAGAAGCGGCCACCGCGCTGTCCATGCGGCTGGCGCGCGCCTTCGACAACAGCGGCGATGCCCATGAACAAGCCATGGCGCGCCTGCTGACACCGGTGGCCAAGTTCTGGATCTGCAAGCGTGGCAGCCACTTCGCCCAGGAAGCCATGGAATGCCTGGGCGGCAACGGCTATGTGGAGGAGGGCGGCGAGGGCATCATGGCGCGTATCTACCGCGAAATGCCGCTCAACTCGATCTGGGAAGGCGCTGGCAACATCATGGCGCTGGACCTGCTGCGTGCCCTGCGCAAAGGCGATACAGCCGCCGCGCTGGCGCATGAGCTGGCCCCGGCCAAAGGCGGGCATCCCGCATTGGATCGTCTGGCGGCCGCCTTGCCGGTGCGCGTGGAAGAGATGGCGACCGAAATCGAAGCGCGACGGCTGGCGCAGGACGTGGCCTTGGCGGTGCAAGCTGCTTTGCTTTACCAGACAGCGCCGGCCGCCGTGTTTGGCGCCTTTTGCGATTCACGCCTGGCCGGCAACTGGGGTCAGGCCTTCGGTACGCTGGGCGCTGGCGTCGATTTCGACGCGCTGATCCAGCGCGCCATGCCGCAATAAGCATTCAAGGAGACAACGATGGCCGACCTGATTCTTCACCATTACCCCAACTCGCCGTTTTCGGAAAAAGTCCGCCTGATCCTCGGCTACAAAAAGCTCGCCTGGAAGTCGGTGGTCATCCCCGCCATCATGCCCAAGCCCGATGTGCAGGCATTGACCGGCGGCTACCGCAAGACGCCGTTTATGCAGGTCGGCGCCGACATCTATTGCGACAGCGCGCTGATCTGTGACGTGCTCGAACATCTGCAACCCACACCGACGCTTTACCCGGAACCGGGCAAGGGCCTGGCGCGCACCCTGGCCCAGTGGGCCGACGAGATCCTGTTCTGGACCGCGATGGCGCACAACCTGGGCCCGAAAGGCGCGGCCCACATGTTTGCCGGTGCACCGCCTGCGGCCGCCCAGGCTTTCAGCGAGGACCGCAAGGCCATGCGCATCGGCATTCCCCGCATTCGCCCACAAGACGCTGCAGCGTCGTACAAATCGTATTTGCGGCGTCTGTCTGACATGCTGGATGACCAGCCCTTCCTGCTGGGCCAGGTGCCCTGCATCGCCGACTTCGCGGCCTACCACCCGCTGTGGTTTACCAAGGTGCGTACACCTGTGGTTGCCGATATCCTGGATCACACGCCTGCAGTGCTCGAGTGGATGGAGCGTATGAATGCGATCGGGCAGGGCAGCATGGAAAAATTCAGTGCAGCCCAGGCCATCGCCGAGGCGGCTGCCGCCGAACCCATGGCGGTCGGTCATGGTCTGCTGCGCGACAGCACTTTTCAGGACGAACACGGCATCCCGCTGGGCAGCCGCGTCAGCATCAGCGCCGAAAGTTTCGGTCCCGAGCCCACCGAAGGCGAACTGATCGCTGCAACCCGAACGCACTACACCTTGAGTCGCACCGATGAGCGCGCCGGCAAGTTACATGTGCATTTCCCGCGCATTGGTTATGCGCTCAAAAAATCGGAAGCCTGAGGCTTTCGATAACCCCATCAGCAAGGACAAGACATGATCACGGATTTCAAAGGCAAAACCGCCGTTCTCACCGGTGCAGGTTCGGGCTTCGGCCTCGAGTGCGCGCGTATCGGCGCCCGCCTGGGCATGAACCTGGTGCTGGCCGATGTGCAGCAGGACGCGCTCGACAAGGCGGCAGCGGAAATCAGCGCCACCGGCGCGCAAGTGCTGGCCTTCCGGCTCGACGTGTCCAAAGCGGCCGAGGTCGAGGCCCTGGGCGCGGCGGTGTTGGCGCGTTTCGGCGCGCCGCATTTTGTCTTCAACAACGCCGGTGTCGGGGCAGGGGGCCTGATCTGGGAGAACACGCTGAAAGACTGGGAATGGGTCATCGGCGTCAACCTGATGGGCGTGGCCCATGGCGTGCGGGTGTTCATGCCCATGATGCTCGATGCCGCAGCGAAAGATCCGGCCTGGCAAGGCCACATCGTCAATACCGCCAGCATGGCCGGTCTGCTCAATGCGCCCAACATGGGCATTTACAACGTCAGCAAACATGCGGTGGTCAGCATGAGCGAGACCCTGTACCAGGACCTGTCGCTGGTGACCGACCAGATCAGCGCCTCGGTGCTTTGCCCCTTCTTTGTGCCCACCGGCATCAGCCAGAGCCACCGCAACCGGCCCGGAGAACTGGAAGCGGCCAAGCCGACGCGCAGCCAGTTGATCGGCCAGGCCATGAGCGACAAGGCCGTGGGCTCCGGCAAGGTGACGGCGGCAGATGTGGCGCAAAAGGTATTTGATGCGGTAGCGGCCAATCAGTTTTACATCTACAGCCATCCCAAGGCCATCGGTTCGGTGCAGACACGGCTGGAAGACATCATGCAGGCGCGCAACCCGACCAGCCCGTTTGCGCACAAACCCGAGCTCGGCGTGGAGCTGAAAAAAGCGCTGCGCGAGGCCTGAGGCCTCAGAGACCGGTTTATCTGCGGCCGACCGCTGTCATCAGGTCGGCGAGAACCACCATGCGGCCATGCAGTGGCAGGATGCGCTCAACCGCCAGCCGGTTTTGTTCAATGTTTTGCACCAGATTGACATGGTTGGCATTGGGCTGCGCTGGCGCAGGCGTGTTCGGTGCTGCCGGGGTGTAGGCATCAGCTTCAATCAGGATCTTTTCAACAGGCAGGTACACCATCAGAAAGCCCTGGGCATGGACGCTGCCCTGGATTTCCTGAATTTCCACCGTCCGCACCCCGTCACTCAGGGTGCGCTTGCCACTGACACCTTCCACGCCGGCGCTGCGCCCCGAGCGGGCCAGGGCATCGGGCCGGATGCGGTTGGCATTGGCCATGGTTTTGTCCCACCAGGGCTTGGCGTTGGCACTGGTGACCAGCGTCGCGCCCTCGGCCACAGCGGCACGCAGGCCCCCCGCATGGTCAAAGTGGTGGTGCGAGTTGACCACGTAGCGCAGGGGTTTGCCGGGCACAAGTTTTCGCACCTCGGCCAGCACCGCGCCAGCGCGTCCGTCGTAAAGTGGCGCCTCGACCAGCACAGCGTAGTCCTTCATTTCGATCAGCACGCTGTTGTGCGAGCCGCCCGCCAGAAACCAGATGCCTTCCGCCGCCTTTTCAACCGCCACCCGTTCCGCGAACTGGCGCACCAGTTCAGGCGCGGCCAAGTCCGCCGCCCCATTGACCAGCACCTCGCTGACCTGCAGGTCCAGGATGTCCGCGCCACCCATCATCTGCCGGATGCGACTGGGGAACTTCACCCCACCGTGGTCCCGGTAGCCTGAAAAAGTAATCACCGAATCGGTGTCGCCCATCACCGCATTGGGCTGGCGCGAGTCGATACGCTCCACAAAATTTTCAGCGTTGACATAGGCCGTGGCCTCAAACCGGCCCGGCTCGGTGAACGACAAGGTGGTGTAGGTCTTGCCATCCACAGTACGTGTGCCAGCCGTGGCCTTGTTTTTCAAAGCGGCTTTGAGTACGCCGTGCGGTGTGGTCCAGAGGTCATGGATACGCCCGTCCAGCGCCACCGGCGACGCCACCGGTGCCGGTCCCACCATGTTCCAGGCCCAGTTGCCCTGCAGCATGCCTGTGCTGCGCTGCTCGCCCAGGCCCATCAACGGCAGGGCGCCGCCGCCAGCCGGCTCTGCGCGGGTCACAGCGGCATCCTGGCGCATGGCGCTGTTTCGGTAGTCCACCAGCCGCGAGAAACTGGTCACGTTGATTTTTGGCCAGGAGGTGCCGGGCTGGTAAGCCTGGCCAAAGGTGGCACCCGTGCCGCTGCCGGCATAACGCAACGTGTTGAGGGCCGCACCACCGCCCATGGCTGTTTCGGCGCGCTGGATCACTGCCACCGGGTCGGGCGGCGCCCAGGCGGCGCATCCCGCCAGCACAAGCAGGCTGCTTGCCGCCAGGCCGGCGGCCCAGGTGAAAGAAAAACGCGGGGAGGTGTTCATGAGGATCCGATCAGGGTGAGGCCAGCGCCAGAGATTAGCCTTGCTGCGCAGGCTGGCGCATCGGCTTTACCCTGAGAAACGCGGTGATTTGTGCGGGAACTTTCGCGCAGGGTCCGGGATATGACAGGTCCGAACGGAAACTTCCATAATCCTGTCCATGTCATTCACGGTTTTCAGTTGTTGTTCAGCTTCATGGCGAGCTTGTCCATGCTGAATGTCACGCAACTGCAGTCCGGCTCCATCGCGGTGAGGGATGTGCGCTGCAGCGCCGGCCCTGATGCCAGGCCTTTCACCGAACTGCACCGCGGCTATTCGCTCGCCTACGTCCGCAAGGGCAGCTTCGGTTACCGCGCGCGGGGCGAACATCACGAGCTGGTGGCCGGTTCGCTGCTGATCGGTCATCCGGGTGACGAGTTCATGTGCACCCACGACCACCATGTCTGCGGCGACGAATGCCTGGCTTTTCATCTTTCCCCCGAAGCAGTTGATCTGGTTGGCGGTCATGCTGGCGTCTGGCGAACCGGCGGCCTGCCGCCGTTGCCGGAACTGATGGTGCTGGGCGAACTGGCGCAAGCGGTGGCCGACGGGCGCAGCGATGTCGACCTTGACGAAGCAGGCCTGTGCCTGGCTGCGCGTTTTGTGCAGATGATGACCGGCCGCAAGCAGGCGGTGCAGCGGGCGGCGGCCAGCGATAGACGGCGGGCGGTAGAAGCGGCGATCTGGATCAGCACCCATTCACAGCAGGACATCAAGCTCGACCAGGCCGCAGGCCATGCCGGGCTGAGCCTGTTTCACTTCCTGCGGATGTTTTCACGGGTGCTCGGGGTCTCGCCGCACCAGTACCTGGTGCGCTCCAGGCTGCGCCACGCTGCGCGGCTGCTGGCCGGCGGAGATCGATCAGTGACCGATGTGGCGCTGGACGTCGGTTTTGCCGACCTCAGCAACTTCGTTCGCACCTTCCACCGCGCAGCCGGCGTGCCGCCTGGCGTTTTTCGCCAGGCCGCCCGCAAAGGATGGAAAGGTGAGCGCAAGATTCTCCAAGACCGCATGGCTGCGCTGCTCGATGATGGACGCCTGATCCACTCATCCAGCAGGAAAACA
>JAZKIE010000099.1:0-3576 GCA_040385025.1 Pseudomonadota bacterium
AACGTGCTGCCGGCTTCCATTGCCGAGGAGCTCAAGCGCGACGGCAAGGTCAAGGCGGTCAAGTTTGAAAACATGGGCGTGCTGTTTGCGGACATTGCGGGTTTCACCCGTTTCTCGCGGTCCTTGCCGCCCGATGCGCTGGTGCTGGTGCTCAACGACATCTTTTCTGCCTTTGACGAACTGGTGGAGCGGCACGCGCTGGAGAAAATCAAGACCATCGGTGACGCCTACATGGTGGTGTCGAACCAGCGGCTGGACAGCCTGGCACAACTGGCGCTGGACATGGGTGATGCCCTGCGGCGATACAACCGCGTCAACGGAACCCAGCTGGGCATGCGCATCGGGATTCACGCGGGCCCCGCGGTGGCCGGTGTCATCGGCGTGAAACGCTTTCTCTACGATGTCTGGGGCGACACGGTCAATGTGGCCAGTCGCATGGAAAGCACGGGCGCGACCGATGCCATTCATGTCACCGAAGCCGTTTACCTGCAAATCCGCGGGCAGTTTGAGTTCAGCGCGCGCGAACCGCTGGAGATCAAGGGTGGCGGCAGCTTGTCCACTTACTGGCTGCTGGGGCCGGTCGGCGGCAAACAGGCTGGCGCGCTGCTGTCAGAAGGCCTGGCTGAGGCGCCCGCTGCCACCTAGCCGGTTCACCAGCGCGGCCTTGACCGCCGGCCACTCGCTGTCGAGGATGGAAAAGTAAACCATGTCGCGCGTGCGGCCCGATGCCGCGATCAGGTGTTTGCGAAAGACGCCCTCCTCGACCGCACCGATGCGGGCCAGTGCCTGGCGCGACTGCTGATTGAGCACCTCGGTCTTGAAGACCACACGCATCAGCTTCAGGCTTTCAAACGCATGCGTGAGCAGCAGCAGTTTGGCTTCGGTGTTGGCACCGCTGCGCTGGCAAGCCGGCGAGAGCCAGGTCGCGCCGATTTCCAGCCGCCGGTGCGGCAGTGCGATGTCCATGTAACGCGTGCTGCCGATCACTTCATCATCGCTCTGGCGCACGATGGCGAAGGGCAGGCTCAGGCCGCGCTGCTGGTCGTCCAGCGCCTGCACCACGTAGGCGCGCATGTCGTGTTCGTTGTTGATGGGCGCGGGTTGCAGCCGCCAGAGTTCCGGATGTATGCCGGCTTTCGCCAGCGCCGGCACATGGGCCAGTGCCAAAGGCTCCAGCCGGACATGGACGCCGGACAATGTGAGTGTTTCCATGGTCAGACCTGCGCCCGGCTCAGCGCGCCAGCGCCAGTGTCAGGCCGACCACGGCGATGACGGCCACCAGTGCTGTGACGCCGGCCAGCGCCAGCAGGCGAACGCGGTTGGTCTCGGCGCGGCGGATCAACTGGGTGTTTTGCTCGGCCAGGGCCTTGATCAGTTCGGACGATGCGAGCATTTGTTCATGCAACTCCTGGGTGGCGGCTTCCAGTCCAAGCACATGCACCTGCAGCGCGGCGATGGCCTGGGCCTCCGGCGACAACTGCACGCCGGTGCCCGTGGCAAGCGGTGGGGCCAGCGGCGGTTTTTTGCCAACGGCATGCCAGAGTTTTTTGGCGCCGTCGGCGACCTTGGGTGCATTCTTGATCACATCCGACCAGGGAACCATCTGCAATACCGCCAGCCAGCCAATCGCCATGAACCACCTCTTGTGAAATGCGGCGGCGGTGATTGTCATCCGCGCCTGCCCGAAGGGGCACGACCAGTTTACTTGTCAGGAAAAACAGCCTGCATAACCGCACGCCAAGCGGGGACAAGCGCCGTCGAAGGCAACTGGGTACAATCACGCAACATGAACAGTTACATGAAAAACAACAGTCAACTTTCGACTGTCCTGCACGCGCTGATCCACATGGCTGACCGGGGTGGACCGATGACCTCCGAGGCGCTGGCTGCCTGCCTGCACACGCACCCGGTGGTGGTGCGCCGCCTCATGGCCGGCCTGCGGCAAGCCGGCTTTGTGGTGTCTGAGCGCGGCCACGGTGGCGGCTGGGTGCTGGCGCGCGACCTGGCTTCTGTCAGCCTGCTCGATGTGCAGCTTGCCCTCGGCAAGCCCGTTGTCGCGGCGGAGGTCGTCCCGCAGTGTCTGGTTGCGCAGGCGGTGCAGCAGGCGCTGGCCGGCACGGTTCGCGAGGCCGATGCCCTGCTGGTCAAACGGCTGGCGCAGATCACCCTGGCCGACCTGGCGGCTGATTTCCAGCGCCGCATGGCGGGGCTGACACCTGCCCAGAGGAGGGCTGCCCATGCTGCATGACGCCATCATCGTCGGCGGCGGCTTTGCCGGGCTGGCAGCCGCGTTGCAGCTTGCGCGCGCACGCAGAAAGGTGCTGGTTCTGGATGCAGGCCTGCCGCGCAACCGCTTTGCCGCCCATTCGCACGGCGTGCTCGGCCACGACGGCAAGCCGGGCAGCCAGTTGCTCGCCGAGGCCAGGCAGCAACTGGCTGTTTACCCCTCGGCGCAAATGGTTGGCGGCACCGTGACCCGCGCCGAGGCCCGTGACGGCAGTTTTGGGGTCGAGCTCGACGGCGGCGCGCGTTGGTTCACCGGTCGCCGCTTGCTGCTGGCCGGCGGCGTCAGCGATGTGTTGCCCGATCTGCCAGGTTTGCGCGAACGCTGGGGAAGTTCCGTTTTCCATTGCCCTTACTGCCATGGTTATGAAGTCGGTGGCGGCCCGATCGGTGTGCTCGGCGTCAGCGCCATGGCCGTGCACCAGGCCTTGCTGCTGGCTGACTGGGGCGATGTCACACTGTTCACACAGCGCAGCTTGCCGGTCAGTCAAGAGGATGCAGCCGCGCTGGGCCGGCGCAGGGTGCGTATTGAGCCGGTGCCTGTGGTGGCGCTGGAAGGTCCGGCTCCCGTCCTCGACAACGTCGTGCTGGAAGACGGCCGCCGCGTCCCGCTCAAGGCCCTGCTCGTCGGCACGCAGGTGCGCATGGCCAGCCCACTGGCCGAAACACTGGGATGCGCTTTTGACGAGACGCCGCTGGGCGCCATTGTGCGCACCGACGCCTGGAAGCTCAGCAGCGTGCCGGGTGTCTACGCCGCGGGTGACATGGCGCGCGCGCCCCACAGCATTACTTTTGCCATGGCTGACGGCATGTCTGCCGGCGTAGGCCTGCATATGTCGCTGGTGATGCAAGAGGCCCACGGCGCCGCTTGAGTGGCGCTGCAGCCAGCACAGAGGTGTCTCACGCGCCGGTGGATACCGGGTTTTCTGCCGGCCGCTCCTCGCGCCCGCCGGGATGTATGGCAAACCGTGCCGGGTCGCGGCCGTGCACCGGCGTCTCGCTGTCAAACGACCAACCGCCGAACTGGGTGCGCTGGTAGTCGGCCATGGTTTGCGCGATCTCGGCCTGCGTGTTCATCACAAAGGGGCCGTACTGCGCCACCGGTTCGGCAATCGGCTTGCCTTGCAGCAGCAAAAATTCGCCTTCCACCTCGCCGTTGACCAGTTCCACTGCAACATCGGTGCGGACCTCGATGGCCGACGGGCTGCGGATGTCCTGGCCGGCGATGCTGACCGAACTGCCCTTGAAAAAATAGAGCTGGCGGCGCGTGCCGGCGCCAGCGGCCGCCGGCAA
>JAZKIE010000099.1:3676-6840 GCA_040385025.1 Pseudomonadota bacterium
GTGGCGGTCACACGCGGAATGTCCTGCGACCAGAACATCGTGAAGTGCGGCTCGCTCATCTTGGCTGCCGCCGGCAGGTTCAGCCAGATCTGGAACAGCTCCAGCGGGTTGTCATTTTTTTCGTCGAGCAGCGGAAACATCTCGGCGTGCACGATGCCCTTGCCGGCTGTCAACCATTGCACATCGCCGCCGCCAAAACGCGCGGTCGCGCCCAGCGAGTCCGAATGGTCGATCAGGCCCTTGCGCACAATGGTGACGGTCTCAAAGCCGCGATGCGGATGCGGCGGAAAGCCCGGCACCTTTTCACCGTGGTACATGCTCCATCCGTCCTTGCGGCTGAAGTCCTGACCGATCGCGCGGCCAGCCAGCGAGGCCGCCGGCCCCATGTCGGCATTGCCTTTGGGGTAGGCATCGTCGTGGTAGGCGCAAAACAAAAACGGGTCCATGGTTTCCCACGGAAAACCGAGCGGCTTGACCTGGAGGACGATCTTGTTGGCGGGGCTGGCAGACATGACGGCGGGCCTTTCTGGCGTGTGTGACTCAATGTTCGCAAATGGGCTCGCCTGCCCCGCTTTTCAAGGGGCCGCGCGGCGGCACTGCTGCCGATTCGGGACAGACAGCGGTGCGCCCGTCCTACAGTTTGCGCGCAGCGCGAGGTCTATGTTCAAGGTTCGTCCTTTGTCTACCCAGAAATCCTTTTAGGCAGTTCATGGCCGAGGCAGCAAAAACTGCCTGCGCACAATTTCGCGCGCATTTTCCGCTCAATTCCCTAAGGACACCCCATGAAATATTCCATCCTCCTTGCAGCACTGCTTGCCACCCTGGGCTTGACCGCCTGCGAACGTACCGTCGTCACACCCACCCCCGCTGTGGTCACCGTTCCCGGCCCGGCCGGCCCTGCGGGCGCCACCGGCTCGACAGGCTCAACAGGATCGACCGGTTACACGGGTGCCACAGGCGCAACCGGCGCCAGCGGCGGCGCGACCGGTGCCACTGGCGCCACGGGTGCCACGGGTTCTACAGGCGCCACGGGCGCCACGGGTGCCACCGGCGACACCGTGATTGTTGTGCCGGCCAAGTAAGGTCGCCGCCCGGAGGCCGCCTTTGGAGGTCGCCGGGCAGAAAAAAAGGCGCCAGCCACATCCGTGACTGGCGCCTTTTTCATGTGCCCACCCTGTATGCGGGCACGGGGGTGGACCCAAACCCTGAAGAAAAACGACCGTTTACCCAGGCAGCCTGAGCGCAAGCAGCTATCAAAACAGTAGCAGATGCGGGCGGGGAGGTGCGGACCGACTTCCTGCGCCTACAGTTCGTCATCAGCAGTGACGGCCGGCCAAAAACGATACCCGCTTGAAGGACGGTCGATAACGGACAGGCAGCGGCGTGTCCGTCCTACACCACAGCCCAGGAGCCGCGCCTAAGTTAATGGTTCGACCTTTGCCCTGACTGCCCGGAGATCCTTCCGGACAGGTCACGACAGGGGGCAAAAATAACTGTTGCGCACCCCGCGCGCGCTTTTTTCGAAGGACCTGGTATGAACTACTCCCTCCTCCTCGCCGCTCTTGTCGCCACCCTGGGCCTTGCCGCCTGCGAGCGTACCGTCGTCACCCCCACCCCGGCCGTGGTCACCACACCGCCCGCGGTGGTGACTGTTCCCGGTCCCGCAGGCCCTCCCGGCCCTGCAGGCGCGACGGGTGCCACCGGTGCGACGGGCGCCACCGGTCAGAGCGAGACCCTGGTCGTGGTTCCTGCCACACCTGCTACACCTGCCAAGTAAGGCCTTTTACGCCAGGGTCGCCGGGATGTCCGGCGTCGCCGGCGGCAGAAAAAAAGGCGCCAGCCACATCCGTGACTGGCGCCTTTTTTCATGTGCGCTTTATCAGCTCTTGAGTTTCCAGCCGGTGCGGAAGATCCACCATACCGCGCCCAGGCACAGCGCCAGGAAACCGAGGATGGCCGCCACGCTGATGCCGACGTTGACATCGGCCACACCGTAAAAACTCCAGCGAAAGCCGCTGATCAGGTAGACCACGGGGTTGAACAGCGCAATCTTCTGCCACAGCGGCGGCAACATGTTGATCGAGTAAAACGCGCCGCCCAGAAAGGTCAGCGGTGTCACCACCATCAGCGGCACGATCTGCAGCTTCTGGAAGTTGTCGGCCCAGAGTCCGATGATGAAGCCGAACAGGCTGAAGGTCAGCGCGGTCAGCAGCAAAAAGCACAACATCCAGAACGG
This sequence comes from Pseudomonadota bacterium, assembly GCA_040385025.1. GTDB lineage: Bacteria > Pseudomonadota > Gammaproteobacteria > Burkholderiales > Burkholderiaceae_C > Polaromonas. The sequence goes on from JAZKIE010000099.1 coordinate 5,913, forward strand.
ATGCGCAATGCTGTAGGGCACGAAGAGGCGTGCCGTCGCCAGGATCAGCAGGCCCAGCAGCACCGACTTGCTCGCGGCTGCGCCCACATAACCCATCACCACCTCCATGGCCGACACCGGCGCCGACAGCAGCTCGTAAATTGTTCCCGACCATTTGGGCATGTAGATGCCGAAGGCGGAATTGGAAATGCTCTCGTTGAGCAGCGACAGCATGATCAGGCCCGGAATGATGAAGGCGCCGTAGCTGATGCCGTCAATGTCGCCCATGCGCGAGCCGATGGCGGCGCCGAACACCACGAAGTACAGCGAGGTCGAGATCACCGGCGAAGCGATCGACTGCATCAGCGTGCGGAAGGTACGCGCCATTTCAAAGCGGTAAATGGCGCGGACGGCGTGCCAGTTCATGCGGTCTCCTTCAGGGGCTTGCCGGCCTGATCGCCGGCATGGACCAGGCTCACAAAAATGTCTTCCAGCGAACTCTCGCTCGAATGCAGGTCCTTGAAGTCGATGCCCAGCGCGGCCAGCCGTTTGAGCAACTCGCCGATACCGGTTTCTTCCTGCTGCGTGTCAAAGGTGTAGACCAGCGCCTGGCCTGCTTCCGCCAGCTCCAGCGGCAGGTCGGCCAGCGCCTCGGGCACAGCCTGCAGCGGCGTGCGCAGTTGCAGCGTGAGCTGCTTCTTGCCGAGTTTGCGCATCAGCACCGCCTTGTCTTCCACCACGATCAACTGGCCCTTGCTGATGACGCCAATGCGGTCGGCCATCTCCTCGGCCTCCTCGATGTAATGCGTGGTCAGGATGATGGTGACGCCGCTTTCGCGCAGCTTGCGCACCATCTCCCACATGCCCTGGCGCAATTCGACATCGACGCCGGCAGTCGGCTCGTCGAGAAACAGGATCTGCGGCTCGTGCGACAGCGCCTTGGCGATCA
>JAZKIE010000100.1:0-2889 GCA_040385025.1 Pseudomonadota bacterium
TCCATGTTGACATCAAGCATCATCACGACAAACAGGAAAAGCACCATCACCGCACCCACGTACACCAGCACCAGCGTGATCGCGAGGAACTCGGCCTTCAGCAGTATCCAGACCGCAGCGGCCTGGAAAAAAGCCAGCACCAAATACAAAGCGGCATGCACCGGGTTGCGGGCGGTGATCACCTTGAATGCCGCGAACAGCAGTATCAAAGCGAAGACATAAAAGAGACCTGTTCTAGCGTCCATGTTCTGCAAATCTTTCTTGAGCCAGCATCTGTCTGGATTGTTCAGCGGTACTTGGCATCCACAGCGCGGGCGGCTGCAATTTCTTTTTCGTAGCGGTCACCGACGGCCAGCAGCATGTCCTTGGTGAAGTACAGGTCGCCGCGTTTTTCGCCGTGGTATTCAAAAATATGCGTTTCAACGATGGAGTCCACCGGGCAGCTTTCTTCGCAGAAACCGCAAAAAATGCATTTGGTCAGGTCGATGTCATAACGCGAAGTACGGCGGCTGCCGTCTTCCCGGACATCGGACTCGATGGTGATGGCCATGGCCGGGCACACGGCTTCGCAGAGTTTGCAGGCGATGCAACGCTCCTCGCCATTTTCATAACGGCGCAGTGCATGCAGGCCGCGAAAGCGCGGGCTCAGTGGTGTTTTCTCTTCGGGAAACTGAATCGTGATCTTGCGCTTGAACATGTATTTGCCGGTCAGGGCCATGCCCTTGAACAGCTCGGTCAACATGAAGCTGGAAACAAAGTCTTTGAAGGATGCTGCTGCTGACATGTCAGTTCCAGATGTTGTAGGGGGTCTGCATCCAGGCGCCGACGACGACAAGCCAGACGAGCGTCACGGGAATGAAGATCTTCCAGCCCAGACGCATGATCTGGTCGTAACGGAAACGCGGGAAGGTGGCGCGCACCCAGAGGAACATCGTCACGACTACAAAGGTCTTGGCGCCCAGCCAGATCCAGCCCGGAATGAAGGACAGGAACTCGAACGGCGGAAGCCAGCCACCGAGGAACAGGATGACCGCCAGGATGGCGACCAGCCACATGTTCGCGTATTCGGCCAGGAAGAACATGGCAAACGACATACCCGAGTATTCGACCATGTGGCCCGCCACGATTTCCGACTCGCCCTCCACCACGTCAAACGGGTGGCGGTTGGTCTCGGCCAGACCAGAGATGAAATACACGACAAAAATCGGCAGCAGCGGCAACCAGTTCCAGGACAGGAAATTCATGCCGTAACCCACGCCCATGCCCTTGGCCTGGCCCATCACGATGTCGGTCATGTTCAGGCTGGCCGACACCATGAGCACCACCACCAGGCAAAAACCCATGGCGATTTCGTAGCTGACCATTTGCGCCGAGGCGCGCAAGGCGCCCAGGAAGGCGTATTTGGAGTTCGATGCCCAGCCGGCGATGATCACGCCGTAGACCTCGAGCGAGGTGACCGCCATCAGGAACAGCAGGCCCGCATTGATGTTGGCCAGCGCCACGTCAGGCCCGAAGGGAATGACCACCCAGGCGACCAGTGCCGGCATGATGGTCATGATGGGTCCCAGCACAAACAGGCCTTTGCTGGCCGCTGTCGGGATGATGATCTCCTTGGTCAGCAGCTTGAGTGCATCGGCAATCGGCTGCAACAGGCCGAGGGGCCCGACACGGTTGGGACCCAGACGGATCTGGGTAAAACCAATCGCCTTGCGCTCCCACAAGGTGAGGTAGGCCACACATCCCATCAGGGGCGCCACCACGCAGACGATTTTGATCAGCGTCCATATGACCGGCCACACGGTGCCGGGCCAGATACCGCCCATCAATCCCTGGCCAGCGTTGAAGAGGGTGTCAATCATGCGGCGACTCCTTCAACGGCAGCCCTGCGTGCATCGGCCGTCAGTTGCAGCGATGTCGCACGCCGCACCAGACCGTCGAGCTGGTAAATGCTGGCGACCACTGGCGCGCCCTGCCCTTCGGCCAATTGAATGGCCGCCGTGGTGCTGTTGTCCAGGCTAGCCGCAGGCACCTGCGCTGCTTGCGCGCCCTGGACCTGCTTGAGCACATCCTGCGAAGACTCGAAATCAAAACCGGGCAGGTCAAGCAAGTTGGCCAACACGCGAAGCACCTTCCAGGCCGGCCGTGTCTCGCCCAGCGGCTTGACCACGGCGTGAAAACTCTGGACCCGGCCCTCGGCATTCACGAAGGTGCCGGGCGTTTCGGTGAACGGCGAGATCGGCAGCAACACGTCGCTGAACTCCATGTTGGCTTTGAACGGGCTCAGGGTCACCACCATTTGCGCGGCATTGAGCGACGCCTTGGCCGAGGCGCCGGCTGCCGAATCGAATTCGGGCTCGGTATTGAGCAGCACCACGGCTTTGAGTTTGCCCGCCAGCATCTGACCGGCGTTCAGGCCCTCGCCTGAGGGCAGCGCGCCCGCGAGCTGTGCGCCCACGGTATTGGCCGCCTCGGTCAGGTAACCGATGCTGGCGCCAGTTTGCGCAGCGATCCAGTTGGCCAGGCCCAAGAGGCTGCCGGCGCTGGCGTGGTGCGCGGCGGCATTGCCCAGCAAGATGGCTTTGCGTTCGCCACCCACCAGCGATTTGGCGATGGCTTTGGCGGCATCCGTTGCCTGGCCCGCAGCAGGAGCGGTCAGACCCTTGTCAGCGGCAATCGCGACGGCCACATCGGCCAGAGCCTGCACCCAGCCAGCCGGCTCAGCCAGCACGCTGTTGGCGACGGGCATGGCCCAGGCGTCGGCAAAAGCCAGCTCCGCTGCGGAATGGATCACACTCACGGCGCAGCCCTTGCGGACCGACTGCCGGATGCGCTGTGCAAACAGCGGGTGGTCTTTGCGCAGGTTGGAGCCCACCACCAGCACACGCTGCA
>JAZKIE010000101.1:0-2960 GCA_040385025.1 Pseudomonadota bacterium
CCGCATGACGCAACTCAAGCCGCGTGCCATGCGCCTGCGCCACCAGCCGGCACAAATACATGCCCAGCCCAACGCCGCCAGTGGCACGCTGGCGCGCGCTGTCGGTGCGGTAAAACGGCTCGGTCAGCCGCGCCAGTTGGTCCTCGTCCACGCCCGGCCCGAAATCGCGCACTTCAAGCAAGACACCGCCGTCCTGCGGCTGCAGGCGGATACACGGCGGGCGGGCGGCGCCGGCGCTGTACCGCAGGGCGTTGTCGAGCAGGTTGCGCAGCAGCAAGCGCACGCGGGTGCGGTCCAGCGCCAGCAGCGGCAGGCCGGGCGCGATGTCCAGTTCGACATCGCTTGCCTCCGGCATTTCGGCCACCGTCTCGCGCACAAGCAGCGCCAGATCGACAGGTTCGCGTTGCAGCGCGGCGTGCGGGCTGGCGAGCCGTTCGCTTTCCAGCAGGTCGCTGATCAGGTCGCGCATCTCGCCCAGGTCGCGCAGCAGCGCCGCACGTTCGCCGCCGCCTTCAGGGGCGTCGGGCAGCAGTTCGGCATTGAGCCGGGCGCGCGTCAGCGGTGAACGCAACTCATGGCTGAGCGCCAGCAGCAGAGCGCGTTTGGCGTCCAGCATGCCTTCGATATCGTGCGCCATGGTGTTGATGCGCTCGGCCAGCTCGCCCAGCTCGTCACGACGACGCAACGGAATCGGCTGGTCGAAGGCGCCGCGGCCAAAACGCTGGGCGCCGTCGCGGATGTCGTCCAGCGGCCGCAGCAGGCGCCGCACATAGGCATAGGCGGCCGCTATCAAGGCCAGCAGCAGGCCCAGGGTGATCCAGCCGATGCCGCCGGGCTCGCGTTGCCAGGGCAGCGTGCCCAGGCCGAAGGTCAGGCGGTGGCCGTCGGCGGTGCTGCGGCTGCGCCAGCCGGCACCGCCCGGCTCATGCCGGTCCAGGCGTTCGTTTTTGTCATCCATCCAGCCCCGGCGCTCGCGCCCGGCATGCGACTCCCAGTTCACCGCCGGCCCGCTGATGCGCACCGAAATCGGCAGGCGCTCAGTCAGCGCCTGCGCACGTGCGACGTCGGGCGGGCTGCCGATGTCGGCAGCCAGCCGGTCCATGTAGTCGCCAACGATGGGACGCGCCGCATCGCGCCAGCCGCCGGTCAGCGCGCGCTGCATGCCGCCCATGAACACCGCACCCATGGCCAGCGCCAGCAACACAAACACCGTGATCAGCCGCAGCCGCAGCGAATGCCGCCAGCGATGCTGCCAGCGGCGCGGTGCAGCCTGCTTGCCTGCTTTCACTGCGGCTCCGCCTTGCCCACCGCCAGCGCGTAACCGGCGTTGCGCAGCGTCTTGATGCAGTCCAGCGGTTCAAGTTTTTTGCGCAGCCGGCTCACCACAATGTCGACGGCGCGGGTGTACAAATCGGCCTCATGGCCGCGCAAGTGGTTCAGGATGTCGTCGCGGCTGAACACCTTGCCAGGCTCGGCCGCCAGCAGCGCCAGCAGTTCGAACTCGGTGCCGGTGAGCTCGACGCGCTGGCCCTGGCGCCGCACCTCGCGCGTGCCCAGGTCGATGGCCAGGCCCTGGAAAACACGCTGCTGCGCGCCGGCCAGCGGCGGCACGCTGCGCTGGCGCCGCAAAATCGTCTGCAGCCGTGCCACCAGCTCGCGCGGCTCAAAGGGTTTGGGCAGGTAATCGTCGGCGCCGAGTTCGAGCCCCACCACACGGTCCATCACGTCCCCGCGCGCGGTCAGCATCACCAGCGGGATGTCGCTGCCCTTGCGGATCTCGCGGCACAGCGCAAAGCCGTCCATCTCGGGCAACATCACATCAAGAATGGCCGCGTCATAGGCCTTGGCCTTCAGCATCGCCAGCCCCTGGCCGGGGCGCAGCGCACTGTCCAGCAGCAGGCCGAAACGCGCCAGGTAGGTCGCCAGCGGTGCGGCCAGGTGTTCGTCGTCGTCGATCAGCAGGATGCGGGGCATGCGGACATCATAAGAAGCTTTCCCGGTCTCACCACGGGTCGGTCCGGCCAATGGGCCCCAGGTGGGTGTGGCCAAAGCCGGAGGCGTACTTCAGGCCGTAACCCAGCGCGCGGTCAAACCCGATGTGTGCGCACCAGACCAGCGCAATCGCCAGCAGCGCAGGCATCGCACCCAGCATGCCGGCCGCCAGCAGCGCCAGCGGCCCGGCATAGGAGTGCGCGGCGTTGTAGGCCAGCGCACCCATGCGCGGACCAGCCAGATAAGCGAAGAAAGACAGATCCGGCAGCAGGAACAGCAGCGCAAACCAGCCCCAGCCCGCACCGAACTGTGCGTAGGCCGCCACCGACAGCGCCAGCACGGCCAGGCCTTCCAGCCGCAGCAGCAAACGCACGCTGCCGCCGGCACTGCCTGCGGTCAGCACGGGCGCAGGCCCACCGCGCGCGGTGGCAACACGCACCACACGCGCACCCGCGGCGCCGAACGCGATGGCCTTAGCCACGGTGGCCCCAGCGTCGGCCACGCTGCATGAAGTCGCGCACTTTCTGCTGCTGCTCGGGCCGCAGGTTGTCAAAGAAGTCGGCTGCAGCAGCAATCACCTCGGGGCTGCCGGCCTGCAGCGCCGCGGTTTTTTCGGCGATCAGTTTGCCGGCACCGGCCTGGTCCAGCTTGCTGCCGGCAAACAGGCCCTGCACCGTCGCCCGCGGGTCCTGCGCGCCGCGCAAGGCCAGACGCTGTGCCTGCAGCTTGTCGGCCAAGACCGAGAGCTTTTGTTTCTGCGCGGCGTCCAGGTCCAGCCGCGAGCCAATCTTTTCGACCATGCGCGTGCGCGACTCCGGCGAAGCCTCGTTCCAGGCACCGGGACCGCGGTGTGAACACGCACCCAGGCTACCGACGATCAGCGCTCCGCCAAACAGGCCGAGCAGGGTTCTCTTGATAAAGCGTTTCATGGAAGTTCTCGATGCAAGTTGATGAGGACTTGATGGTGC
>JAZKIE010000102.1:0-2734 GCA_040385025.1 Pseudomonadota bacterium
CGGAGTTCCAGATGCAGGGTGAGTGGCTGGTGGACTATGCGGGATCTGCAGGTTTTCCCTATAACGGCACCTTGCGCGTGCAGGGCGGAGGGCGTGGCGTGATGGTGCTGGAGTTCACCAACAACCAGGGCCAGTCCAAGAAGGTCAGGCAGGACGTCCAGGTCACCGTGCGCGGCAACCAGGTGGTGATCCAGGGCAGCAACCCGGTCTACCTGCAGGGCTCCGGCAACTACAGCCCCGACGCCTACACCCTGACCATTGCCAGCAACAACCTGCTGCGCGGCAGCAACAACGACAGCTCCGGCGCGGGTGGCGGCGTGGTGATCAGCCGGCGCTAAGCCCGCCAGGTTTACTGCGTGGCGCCCATGGCCAGCGCGGCGGCGCGCGATGCGGCCAGTGCCTGCGCATCGGGCGCTGCCTGCGTTGGCCAGCCCGCCAGGTGCTGCCCGGCGATGTCGGCCAGCGCTTCCAGCCATTCGGGGCTGTTGTTGAGGCAGGCGATGTAGCTGAAGCTTTTGCCGCCGGCGTGCAGAAAGGCTTCGCGGGCCTCCATGTTGATTTCTTCCAGCGTTTCCAGGCAGTCGCCGGTGAAGCCGGGGCAGATCAGGTCCACGCTGTGGGTGCCGGCCTGTGCCAGCGCCACCAGGGTCGGCTCGGTATACGGCTCCAGCCATTTGGCCTTGCCAAAGCGCGACTGGAAGGTGAGCACGTACTGCTCTTTGCTCAAGCCCAGCGCTTCGGCCAGCAAGCGCGCTGTCTTGTGGCATTCGCAGTGGTACGGGTCGCCCAGGTGCAGCGTGCGTTCGGGCACGCCGTGAAAACTCATGACCAGCTTGTCGGCGCGGCCTTGTGCGTCCCAGTGCGCACGCACGCGCGCCGCCAGCGCGGCGATGTAGCCGGGGTGGTCGTGGTAGTTGTTGACAAAACGCAGCTCGGGAATGCGCCGCACTTTGGCGGCCCAGCCATACACCGCGTCGAACACGCTGGCGGTGCTGGTGCCGCTGTACTGCGGGTAGGCCGGCAGCACCAGGATGCGCGTCACGCCTTCGGCCTTGAGCGCGTCCAGTTGCGAGGCGATGGACGGATTGCCGTAACGCATGGCGTAAGACACGGCCACGTGGTGGCCGCGCGCGGCCAGCCTGCCACCCAGCGCTGCCGCTTGCGCCGCCGTCCAGACCTTGAGCGGCGAGCCTTCAGCGGTCCAGATGCTGGCGTATTTGGCCGCCGATTTTTTGGGCCGCACGCGCAGGATGATGCCGTGCAGGATCAGCCACCAGACGGCTTTCGGAATCTCGATCACGCGGTGGTCACTGAGGAACTGCGCAAGATATGGCCGCAGCGCTGCGGCTGTGGGCGCATCGGGCGTGCCGAGATTGCAATACAACACGGCGGTGCCCATGCCGGCTTTTGCGGGCTGGCCGTGGGTAAAGGGTGGTTCAGGCGCGAAAGTCATGGGTTATTCTCCCCTACCTATGCTTGACCTGACAATTATTAAAGCCATATCCATTGACCTTGACGACACCCTCTGGCCGGTTTGGCCCGCGATAGAGCGCGCCGAGGCCGCACTTGACGACTGGCTGGGCCGCCACGCGCCCATGACCGCCGCCATGTTTGCCAACCCCACCGCACGGCACGATGTTCGTGAGCAGGTCATCCGCACACGGCCCGAACTCAAACACAACCTCAGCGCGATCCGGCGCGAGGCGATTCGCCTGGCGCTTTACCGCTCCAAAGAAAACCCGCTGCTGGCCGACGAGGCCTTTGAGGTCTTTTTTGCGGCGCGGCACGAGGTCACGCTGTATGACGACGCGCTGCTGGCGCTGGAGTTTCTGTCGGCGCGATACCCGGTGGTGGCGCTGACCAACGGCAATGCCGACATCGCGCGTGTTGGCCTGGCGGGCTACTTCCGCGCTTCCATCAGCGCGCAGCAGTTTGGCGTGGGCAAGCCGGACCCGCGAATTTTTCATGCGGCGGCCGGCGCCGTCGATGTCCCCGCACACCACGTGCTGCATGTGGGCGACGACGCCACGCTCGACGTGCTGGGCGCGCTCAATGCCGGTATGCAGACCGCCTGGGTCAATCGCTCTGACCACTTGTGGACGCATGAAGCCACACCGCACGAAACCGTGACCAATCTCACCGAGTTGTGTGACCTGTTCAAGGCCGGGGCGGTAAACGCATGACGCTGAAGATTTACGGCATTGCCGCTTCGCGCACCTCGCGCCCGCTGTGGGTGGCCCAGGAGCTGGGGCTGGACTACCAGCACATCGCCCAGGTTTATGAAGGCGGCGGCACGCGCACGCCGGAATTTCTGGCGCTCAATGCCAACGGTCACATCCCGGTCATCGACGATGACGGGATTGTGGTGTGGGAGTCCATGGCCTGTGCGCTGTACCTGGCCGAACGCTTCCAGGGGCCGGATGGCTTGTCGCTGGCCGCGCAGAACCATGCCGAACGCGCCGAGATTTTGCGCTGGAGTTTTTGGGCCGTGACCGAGTGCGAAAAAGATGCGCTGACTTTTCTGATGCACCGCGTGGCGATGGCTGAAGAACGCCGCAAGCCCGAACTGGCGCTGCAGGCCGACCGACGCCTCGCGCCGGTGCTGCAGGTGCTGGAGCAGCATTTGCAGGGCCGCGACTACATTGCCGGCGAGCGCTTCACGGTGGCCGACATCTGTGTGGCTTCGGTGCTGGCCTGGGCCCAGCGCGCTGACGCGATGGCGGCTTGCCCGCGC
>JAZKIE010000103.1:0-1692 GCA_040385025.1 Pseudomonadota bacterium
TTCATCGACGTGCTGCTGGTGGTGCTGATCTTCCTGATGCTGTCGACCACCTACAGCAAGTTCACCGAGCTGCAAATCAAGCTGCCGGTCGCCGACGCCGACCAGCAGCGCGACTACCCCAAGGAAGTGATCGTCGCCGTCAGCAGCGATGGCCGCTACATGGTCAGCAAGATGCCGGTGGACGGCCGCAGCATCGAGGCGCTGAGCGCCGCCCTGACGGCGGCGGCCAAGGCCGGCAAGGACAGCGTCATCATCATCAGCGCCGATGCCAGCGCCAGCCACCAGTCGGTGATCACGGTGATGGAAGCGGCCCGGCGCAGCGGCCTGACCCAGATCACCTTTGCCACCCAGAGCGCGGCCCAGGCCGGCGCCAAATAAACGTGAAACTACTGCTGCAGCGGGCCTGGCTGCGGCGCGGTCCGCTGGCGTGCCTGCTGTGGCCGGTGGCACTGCTGTTCGGCATGCTGGTGCGGCTGCGCCGCGCCCTGTACCGGGCCAAGTTTTTGCACTCCGAAAAAATGCCTGTGCCGGTGGTGGTGGTCGGCAATGTGGTGGCCGGCGGCGCCGGCAAGACCCCCACCGTGATCGCGCTGGTGCAACACCTGCAGGCGGCCGGCCTGCGCGCCGGCGTGGTCTCGCGCGGTTACGGGCGCAGCGGCGATGGCTGCCTGGAGGTGTTACCGACCACCTCACCGCAACAATCGGGCGATGAACCGGCGCTGATCCGGCGCGCCACGCAGGCACCGGTGTTTGTGGCTGCGCGCCGCGTTGACGCGGCGCGCGCGCTGCTGGCCGCGCATCCGTCCACGCAAGTGATCGTCTGCGACGACGGCCTGCAACATTACGCGCTGCAGCGTGACATCGAGATTGCTGTCTTTGACGAGCGTGGCACCGGCAATGGCTGGCTGTTGCCGGCCGGGCCCTTGCGTGAACCCTGGCCGCAGCGCCTTCAGCGCGGCGCCGGCCCGGACGGGCGCGGCATTGACCTGGTGCTGCACACCGGCGCCGTGCCGTCCTTCGGCGGCTTCCGCTCAAGCCGGGGGCTGGCCGACCATGCGCTGCGCGCCGACGGCAGCCAGGTGGCGCTGGACAGCCTGGCGGGCAGCGCACTGATTGCGCTGGCCGGCATCGCCAAACCCCAGGCCTTTTTCGACATGCTCCAGGCCCGCGGCCTGACGCTGGCGCAGACGCGGGCGCTCCCCGATCACTATGATTTTGATAGCTATCCACGCAAGATGGACGGGGGCCACACCCTGATCTGCACCGAAAAAGACGCGGTCAAGCTGTTTCCTCGCCAAGCCGATGTACTCGCGGTGCCGCTGCTGTTTGAACCCGAGCCGGATTTTTTTGCAGCCTTCGACGCCCTGCTGGCGCGCCGGCTTTCTCCATTACCATCGTCTCATGGACACCAAATTGCTTGAACTGCTGGTTTGCCCCGTGACCAAGGGTCCGCTGGACTACGACCGTGAAAAACAGGAGCTGGTCTCGCGCAGCGCCCGTCTGGCCTACCCGATACGTGACGGCCTGCCGGTGATGCTGGAAAACGAGGCGCGCGTGTTGAGCGACGAGGAACTCGGGCTCTGATCGTCGCGGCATGGGTTTCACCGTCCTTATCCCGGCCCGCCTCGCCTCGACCCGCTTGCCCGACAAGCCGCTGGCAGACATTGCCGGCATCCCGATGATCGTGCGTGT
>JAZKIE010000103.1:1792-5399 GCA_040385025.1 Pseudomonadota bacterium
CTGATCAACGCGGTGGCCGCCCTGCTTGCCGATCGGCCCGACTGTTCCATGAGCACCGCCGCACACGCGATCAACACGCTGGCGGACCTGCACAACCCGAACGTCGTCAAGGTGGTGCTCGACGCACGCAACACCGCGCTTTATTTCAGCCGGGCGTCCATCCCGGCTGCGCGCGATGCCGGCGGCCAGGCCTGGTGGGGCGCCGGCAGCAGCCTGCCGCCACCGCTGCGGCATGTCGGCATCTACGGCTACCGCACCGGATTTTTGCGGCAATTTCCAAAGCTGCCGCAGGCGCCGCTGGAGCAGCTGGAGGCGCTGGAGCAATTGCGTGCGCTCTGGCACGGCCACCGCATTGCCGTGCACATCAGCGCTGACGCGCCGGGACCGGGCGTGGACACGCCCGAGGATCTGGAGCGCGTGCGCCGGCTGTTTGTGTAAGCCTGCGGCAGGGCACGCATGCTATCCTTGAGAACAAGAAAAAAGTGAGGCTGCCGCCCCGCAACGGGCCTGCGCTCACTGCCAGATTCATAAAAATCCGAGGACATTCATGAGACTGATTTTGTTGGGCGCACCGGGCGCAGGCAAAGGGACGCAAGCGACCTTCATCTGCCAGAAATACGGCATCCCCCAGATTTCCACCGGCGACATGTTGCGCGCCGCGGTCAAGGCCGGCACCCCATTGGGCATCGAAGCCAAAAAAGTGATGGACTCGGGCGGCCTGGTCAGCGACGACCTGATCATCAACCTGGTCAAGGACCGCATCGCCCAGCCCGATTGCGCCAAGGGTTTCCTGTTCGACGGTTTTCCGCGCACCTTGCCGCAGGCCGACGCCATGAAGGCCGCCGGCGTCAAGCTCGATTACGTGCTCGAAATCGACGTTCCCTTCGAGGCCATCATCGAACGCATGAGCGGGCGCCGTTCACACCCGGCCTCCGGCCGCACCTACCATGTCAAGTTCAATCCGCCCAAGACCGATGGCAAGGACGACGTGAGCGGTGAGCCGCTGATCCAGCGTGATGACGACAAGGAAGAAACCGTGCGCAAGCGTCTCGAGGTCTACAGCGCGCAGACACGACCCCTGGTCGAGTACTACTCGAGCTGGGCCAAAGCCGAGCCCGCTGCGGCGCCGCAATACCGCGCCATCAGCGGCATGGGCGGCGTGGATGAAATCACTGCCCGCGCCTTCAAGGCGCTGTCCACCTGAGCTTTCACTTCTGCAAAAAAAGGCCGTCAACTGACGGCCTTTTTTCATGCGTGCTGCTGCAGCGCCTTCAGGCCGGGCTGGAGCGCAGGCCGTAGACCTTGCCATCGGCAAACAGGTACTCGACGCGCAGAATCGCCTCACCTTTCTCGCCGGTAAAGGTAAAACCCAACAGCGCGACCTGCGCGCCGGCCTTGATCTCGGCCACGTTCCAGGCCTGCATGCGTGTCAGGGGCGCCAGCTCGATCTCCCAGCGTTTGTCCTTGCGGGTCGGCACCACGGCTTTGGCCAGCAGCGCCTTGCCATCCACGGGCGCGCTCTGCGCGGGCAAGGCCCGCTGCGCCAGATCGGCCGGCAATTTGAGGTTGGGAGAAACTTCGAGTTCAAGCTCGGCATGCGGGTTGCGCCACATCGACTTGACCACCCTGCCCTCCAGGTAAATCGGCCGGTCCTGGTCAAAACTGCTCCAGCCGTGGTGGGCCTGGGCCCAGGAGGCGGCGCCTGCCACAGGCAGCGCCAGGGACACTTTCAGTACATCACGTCGCTTCATGGTCAACTCCTTGTTGGCTCGTTTTACACATACGCAATCCATCGGCCACAGGCCACTGTCGCCAGCCAGATCAGCGTGGACACCGCCATCTGCAAGCGCGCCAGGCCGTCGAGTTTGTCCAGCGAGCCGCGACCGTGAAACCAGGCTGCATTACAACCCGCCGCCAATAACAGCAGCATCTTCAGGGTGAAAGCCCGGTTGGCCAGCAGCTCGGCCGGCTGCGAGGCAAACATCAGCAGGCCCGATGCCGCCACCACCGAGAAACCGGCCAAAGCAATGCCCAAACTCAAGCGGGCCAGCGCCCTGACCGGCAGGCCGGCCCCCAGGCCGAACACACGCAGTTCCAGCAGCACCAGATTGCCCAGCAGCAGCGCGATGCCAATGATGTGCACCACCTCCAGCGCCGGGTAGGCCCAGACATGGGAACGCAGCGACTCGAACATCTCAGGCGCGGTCCATCAGCGCCAGCATCAGCGCCACGCGCGCCTTGACGGGGTTCAGGCCCTGCGAGTCGGCGATCAGATCGTCCGGTTTGGGCAGCACCCGCCCTTCGAGGCAGCGCGTCGCCCGGACCACACGCACACCGGCCGTCTGCGCCTCCAGCAAAGCGGCCTCCAGCGCATGGTGCAGCGTGCCGTTGCCGGTGCCCGCCACCACCAGGCCCTGCACCCCGTCGGCCACCAGCGCGCGCACGGCGCGGCCGTCGGCGCCGGCGTAATTCATGACGATGTCCACACGCGGCCAGGTCACAGCGCTGCGCCCATTCGCTATGTTTTTTATAGCTGCCTGCGCCCGAACCGTATTGGCTACAGGCCAATTCCTCAACAAACGCAAGCGGCCCTCCTCGACGTAGCCGAGCGGGCCGGCATCGCCGGAGCTGAAGGCATCGAGCCGATAGGTATGGACCTTTTGCACATCAAAAGCCCCGTGGACAACACCGGCGCAGACCGCCGCCACCCCGCGTGCCCCGGCGTGCGAAGCGACAGCCACGGCGTCCAGCATGTTCTGCGGGCCGTCGGGCGCCAGCGCCGTCGCCGGCCGCATGGCACAGGTCAGCACCACCGGTTTGGCGGGGTCCAGCAGCGCCTGCAGGAAAAACGCCGTTTCCTCCAGTGTGTCGGTGCCGTGCGTGATCACCACGCCCTGCACCTCGTCATCTGCCAACCAGTGCGCCACCCGCTGCGCCAGCGCGCGCCAGATGCCGAAGTCCATGTCCTTGCTGTCGACCTGGGCCACCTGCTCGCTGAGCAGTTCAAAACGGCTGTTTGCCAGCGCTGGCAAGGCAGCAACAAGCTGGCCGATGCCGACCTGCGCCGCGGTGTAGCCGAGGTTGTCGCCGGCCTGGGCCGCGGTGCCGGCAATCGTGCCACCGGTGCCCAGAATCACGATCTTTTTCATGCTCATCTCGCCAGACACTTGCATTCCTTAAAAAACTGGATGAAAATACAGCTACTGGATATTAAAACAGCTTTGACCGACTTCCACGCGGTCACTGTTTACCCAAGGAGCCTACGCCATGAGCCTCACTGATTTTTCGGAAATGCCCAAACTCACTGCTCGCCAGCAACAGATCCTGGAGCTGATCCAGAGTGCCATTGCCCGTACTGGCGCGCCGCCAACTCGCGCCGAGATCGCCAATGAGCTTGGCTTCAAATCCGCCAATGCCGCCGAGGAGCACCTGCAGGCGCTGGCCCGCAAAGGCGTGATCGAGCTGGTCAGCGGCACTTCGCGCGGCATCCGCCTGCGCAGCGACGCCTTGCGCTCCATCAACGAATCCCGCATCAAACAGTTCTCCCTGCCCTTGCAAAGCCTGGCCCAACTCGCCCTGCCTCTGGTGGGGCGGGTTGCTGCTGGCA
>JAZKIE010000104.1:0-2928 GCA_040385025.1 Pseudomonadota bacterium
GCCTGCCAGCCGTCCTGCGGCCAGTCGGGCTGTTTCAGGCCCTTGACGATGCCGTCGACCTTGTGGGCGGCGTGCAGCAAATTGGCCAGGGTGGTGTCGCCGATCTGGGGCAAAACGCGCTCGAACAGTTTTTCCTTGATGCCCCAGACGCGGTTTTCGCGCAGTGCCATGGGCATGGGCCGGCCCGCCTGGATCGCATCCTTGATGCGTTTCATGCTGCGGATGTCTTCCGCCAGAGCCCAATGCACCAGCACCTCGGACTCGCCCTCGGACTGCAGGCCGTCGAGCATGCGCTGCACACGCAGCGCCTGCCCGCCCAGCACCGCTTCGGACAGCTTGAAGACGTCGTAACGCGCGACGTTGAGCACCGCGTTTTCGACCTGGTCGAAACTCAGCACGGCCGAGGCCTGGTCGGCGCCGGCCGGGTAGAGCAGGCCGAGCTTCTGGATCTCCTGGTGCGCAGCCAGCAGGTTGCCCTCGACGCGGTCGGCAAAGAACTGCAAGGTGCGCTGGCCTTCCTCGCCGGCCGCCACACGCTGGCCCTGCTGCTGCAGGCGCTGCGCAATCCAGGCCGGCAGGTTGCGCCGGTCTATCGGGTCAAACTTCACCGTGGTGCCGAAGCTATCGAGCGCGCCGAACCATGCGCCCTTGCTCGTCATGCTGTCGAGCCGCGGCAGGATCACCAGCGTCAGTGTGCTGTCGTCGCCCTGCGACCGCTCTGCAATCTGCTGCAAGGCCACCGAGCCGTCCTTGCCGGGCTTGCCGCTTGGGACGCGAATCTCGATGATCTGCTTGTCGGCGAACAGGCTCAGCGAGCCGCCGCTGGCCAGCACCTCGCTCCAGTCGAAGTGTGCGCCGGCGACAGTGTGCACCGTGCGTTCGGTGTAGCCCTGCTCACGTGCGGCCGCGCGCAGGGCATCGGCGAACTCCTGCACCAGCAGGGGCTCGTCGCCATGCAGGGTATAGAGCGGCTTCAGCCCGCGCTGAAGATGCTGCTCAAGCTGGTTGGGCGCAAGCTGCATGTTGGGCGTTCAGCGGGCGACGGACGTGAAGGCCATGGCTTACAGCTCTTTGAGCGCCGCCAGACGGCGCAGCACCTGCTGGACGATGTCGCTCTGCATGTCGCGGTAGAGCAGCGCTTCCTCGGCTTCCTTGGCCAGCACCGCGGACTCATTGAAGGTGATGTCCCGGCTCAGCACGATCTCGCTGGGTGGGATCAGAATCTTGCCCGCCAGCGTGCGCAGCCGGAAAGTAAACCGCGTGCGCAACTGGAATTCGCGCACCTGTCCGGCTGCGTTGATACCCACCACCACTTTTTCGCGCTGGTCGGTCACCACGTCGAAGATCACGTCTGCCTGTTCGATCAGGCGCGGGTCGCGGATCACCTTCACCCTGCCGCTGGCTTCCAGGTTACGGTTGAGCTCGGTACCCAGTGTGGACGCTTCGGCCACTGTGTTGAACAGGGTCTTGAAAGCATAGTTGGGTGCCTTGCGCAGCGCAAAACCACAGGCGCTCAGGCCAGTGGCCGCAGCGGCTGCCAGTAGGAGAACGCGACG
Source organism: Pseudomonadota bacterium (assembly GCA_040385025.1). Classification (GTDB taxonomy): domain Bacteria; phylum Pseudomonadota; class Gammaproteobacteria; order Burkholderiales; family Burkholderiaceae_C; genus Polaromonas. The sequence goes on from JAZKIE010000104.1 coordinate 1,557, forward strand.
TTGCATGAGTGTTCCTTCAGATGACGATGTTGACCAGCCGGCCCGGCACCACGATAACCTTTTTTGCCGTCGCGCCGGCAGCCTGCTTGATGAAAGCCTCCGAGGCCAGCGCGGCCGCTTCGATGGCAGCCCTGTCGGCGCCGGCAGGCACGGTGACCGATCCGCGCAGCTTGCCATTGATCTGCAGCACCAGTTCGATCTCGTCCTGCACCAGCGCGCTGGCGTCTACTTCGGGCCAGCGTGCGTCCAGCAGTTCACCCTGCTCTTTCCCAAAGCCCAGGTCGTTCCACAAGGCATGCGCCACGTGCGGCGTGGCCGGGTACAGGCAACGCAGCAGGATGCCCATGCCTTCACGCAACGCGAAGGCCGCGCCTGTTGACGTCTGGCCCTTGAAGTCTTCGAGCGCGTTAAGCAGCTTCATGCCGCCCGACACCACGGTGTTGTACTGCATGCGCTGGTAGTCGTAATCGATCTGCTTGAGCACCGTATGGATCTCACGGCGCAGTGCCTGTGTCTCCTTATCAAATACGGTTCCAGCCCTTTTGGGAACAGCGCCAGCAGCTCCCAAATTCATAGCGTCGAGCTTGACGCCGAAGGCCCAGACGCGGCGCAGAAAGCGGTAAGAGCCTTCAACCCCCGCGTCATTCCACTCCAGCGTGGCTTCCGGCGGCGAGGTGAACATGGTGTACAGGCGCGCGGTGTCGGCGCCGTATTTTTCGATCAGGTCCTGCGGGTCCACGCCGTTGTTCTTGCTCTTGCTCATGGTGCCCACGCCTTCGTAAGTCACCAGGGAGCCGTCCTTGCGCAGCTTGGCGCCCGTGACCTTGCCGTGCTCGTCGTGCACATCGTCCACATCGGCCGGCCAGAAATACTCGACGCCGCCTTTGGCACCCTTGCGTGAGTAGATGTGGTTGAGCACCATGCCCTGCGTCAGCAGTTTGGTAAAGGGCTCGTCGATCCTGACGAGATCCAGATCGCGCATGACCTTGGTCCAGAAACGTGCATACAGCAGGTGCAGGATGGCGTGTTCAATGCCGCCTATGTACTGGTCCATGGGCATCCAGTAGTTCGCGCCCTCGGCCACCATTTTTTCGTCGTTTTTCGGGTCGCAGTAACGCATGAAGTACCAGGAGCTGTCCACAAAGGTGTCCATGGTGTCGGTCTCGCGGCGGCCCGGCTTGCCGCAGACCGGGCAGACCACACCGGCATGGAAACCCGCGTGTTTGTGCAGCGGGTTGCCGGAACCGTCGGGCACGCAGTCCTGCGGCAGGATGACAGGCAAATCCTTTTCAGGCACCGGCACGGCCCCGTGTTCTTCGCAGTGGATGATCGGGATCGGCGTGCCCCAGTAGCGCTGGCGGCTCACGCCCCA
>JAZKIE010000105.1:0-14354 GCA_040385025.1 Pseudomonadota bacterium
GCCTGCTCAATATTGGTGAAGAAGCCATAAAAGGCAGCGAAGTCATTAAAAAAGCCGGCGAATTGCTGCGTTCTGCTGCCAAAAGTGGCGATTTGAATTTTTATGGCAATGTCGAGGGCAACGATATTTTCAAGGGCGTGGTGGATATCGTGGTCTGCGACGGTTTTGTCGGCAACGTGGCGCTTAAAGCCAGCGAAGGATTGGCCAGCATGATTGGTGGCTTTATCAAGGCCGAATTTTCAAGAAATATTTTCACCAAAATTGCTGCTATCGTTGCTTATCCGGTCTTATCTGCGTTTAAAAATCGTGTAGACCACAGACGTTACAACGGTGCGGCGCTGTTGGGCCTGCGCGGCCTGGTGTTCAAGAGCCATGGTTCGGCCGACGCCTTTGCTTTTGAGCGGGCCCTGAATCGCGCTTATGATGCAGCTCGAAACAACTTGCTGGAGCGGGTGCAGGAACGCATTGCCCACGCCGCCCCCTTGCTGGCCAAAGCGGCGCAGGGGCCGGCGGACGCAACAGGGGCCGAGGCGCCTGTTGCGCAGGCCGATCCAGCGCCAGCGCACTAAATTAATTCATGAGCCCTTATTCACGTATCACTGGCACCGGCAGCTATTTGCCGCCGCGCCGTTTGAGCAATGCCGATCTGGCGGCCGAGCTGGCAGCCAAAGGCATAGAAACTTCCGACGAATGGATTGTCGAGCGCACCGGCATCCGGGCCCGCCATTTCGCGGCGCCCGAGGTCTGCAGCAGTGACCTGGGCGTGGAAGCGGCCAAAAACGCTCTGGAGGCCGCCGGCCTGCAAGCCAAAGACATCGACCTGATCATTGTGGCCACGTCAACGCCCGACATGGTGTTTCCGTCGGCCGCCTGTATTTTGCAGAACAAGCTCGGCATCGCCGGTTGCCCGGCTTTCGACGTGCAGGCGGTCTGCAGCGGTTTTGTCTACGCGCTGACCGTGGCGGACGCCATGATCAAGACCGGCTCGGCCACCAAGGCGCTGGTGATTGGTGCCGAGGTGTTTTCGCGCATCCTCGATTTTTCGGACCGCACCACCTGTGTGTTGTTCGGCGATGGCGCAGGCGCCGTGGTGCTGGAAGCGTCCGACACGCCGGGCATCCTGGCGACCGATCTGCATGCCGATGGCAAATACGTCGATATCCTGTGTGTTCCCGGAACGGTGGCTGGCGGCAAGGTGCTGGGTGACCCGCTGCTCAAGATGGACGGCCAGGCAGTGTTCAAGCTGGCGGTCGGTGTGCTGGAGGCGGCGGCCCGCGCCACCCTGGCCAAGGCCGGCCTGCAGGACAGTGACATTGACTGGCTGATTCCGCACCAGGCCAACATCCGCATCATGCACAGCACCGCGAAAAAGCTGAAGATGCCGCTGGACAAGCTGATCGTTACGGTGGACCAGCATGGCAACACCTCGGCGGCCTCGATTCCGCTGGCGCTGGACGTTGCGGTGCGCAGCGGCAAGATCAAAAAAGGCGACACCTTGATGCTCGAAGGTGTGGGCGGCGGCTTCACCTGGGGCGCCGTGCTCCTGAATCTATAGCTGGTCACCCCCGCCTGTTATGGGCAGGTGGCTATTTTGACTACAAATTTCATGAAACCTTTTGCATTTGTTTTTCCAGGGCAGGGCTCGCAGGCCGTGGGCATGCTGGACGCCTGGGGTGACCACCCCGCCGTGGGCGAAACCCTTCGCGAAGCTTCGGATGCGCTGGGCGAAGACCTCGGCAAACTGATTGCCGAAGGGCCGAAAGAAGCGCTGGGCCTGACCACCAATACTCAGCCGGTGATGCTGGTCGCCGGTGTGGCTGCTTACCGGGCCTGGATGGCCGAGACTGGCGCGGCGCCGGCGGTGGTGGCCGGCCACTCGCTCGGTGAATATTCCGCGCTGGTCGCTTCGGGCGTGCTGAGCCTGGCGCAGGCCGCGCCACTGGTGCGCTTCCGCGCGCAGGCCATGCAGGATGCGGTGCCGGTGGGCGTGGGTGCGATGGCCGCGATTCTCGGCATGGAAGCATCCCGGGTCATCGAGGGTTGTGCCGAAGCGCTGCGCAGCTTTGGACCGGGCAGCGCTGAAGTGGTGGAGGCCGTCAATTTCAACGACCCGATGCAGACGGTGATTGCCGGCAGCAAGGCCGCGGTTGAAAAAGCCTGTGAAGTTTTGAAGGCCAACGGCGCCAAACGCGCCTTGCCACTGCCGGTGTCAGCACCGTTTCACTCCAGCCTGATGAAGCCTGCCGCCGACAAGCTGAAGGAAAAACTCGCCGCGACTGTCTTTGCCGTCCCGCTGATCCCGGTGGTCAACAACATCGAGGTCGCTGTCGAGACCGACGCCGACCGCATCCGTGCAGCCCTCTATGCGCAGGCCTTCGGCCCGGTGCGCTGGGTGGAATGTGTGTTGGCCATCAAGGCGCGCGGCATCCCGACGGTGGTTGAATGCGGTCCCGGCAAGGTGCTGGCCGGCATGGTCAAACGTATTGATGCGGAGATGACGGGCGTGGCCCTGTTTGATCCGGACAGCCTGAAGCAGGTCAAGGAGGCACTGGCATGAGCGATGTCAAATTTGAAGGCCAGGTTGCCCTGGTCACAGGCGCCTCGCGCGGCATTGGCGCGGCGATTGCGCTGGAATTGGCACAGCGCGGCCTGAAGGTCATAGGCACGGCCACCACCGATGACGGCGCGGCCAAAATCGGCCAGGCGCTGGCGGCCTTTCCCGGTTGCGCCGGCAAGAACCTCAATGTCAACGACGCGGCAGCAGCCGAAGCGCTGATTGACGCGATCGTCAAGGAGCATGGCGGTCTGCAGGTGCTGGTCAACAACGCCGGCATCACGCGCGACATGCTGGCCATGCGCCTGAAGGACGAGGATTGGGATGCGGTGCTGGACACCAACCTCAAAGCCGTGTTTCGCATGAGCCGCGCCGTGATGCGGACCATGATGAAGCAGCGTTATGGCCGCATCATCAGCATCACCTCGGTGGTGGGCGCCTCCGGCAATGCCGGCCAGGCCAATTACGCCGCCGCCAAGGCTGGCGTAGCCGGCATGACGCGCGCGCTGGCGCGTGAACTCGGCAGCCGCAACATCACCGTCAACTGCGTTGCGCCTGGATTCATTGAAACCGACATGACCGCCGGCTTGCCGGAGGAGCAGCAAAAAGCCCTGCTGGGACAGATTCCGCTGGGCCACCTGGGCAAGCCGCAGGACATCGCGCATGCGGTGGCCTTCGTCGCCAGTCCACAGGCCGGCTACATCACCGGGCAGGAACTCCACGTCAACGGCGGTATGTATATGTGAGGACTCGTCCGGCAGTTGCCGGCAGGCCTGGCGTCACCCGAATCATGAATAATGGGTGACGCCGAGCCGCTGGCAGGTGCTGGAGTACAAGCCGGGTTTTATCCGTCCGGCTGGCGGGTTGGGGAGATCACCCTAACAACGCTAAAATCACGGATTAATTTACAACCCTCAGAGGGACTTATGAGCGATATCGAATCACGTGTTAAGAAAATCATTGCCGAGCAACTTGGCGTGGAAGAAGGTCAGGTCACCAACGAAAAAGCCTTTGTGGCCGATCTGGGCGCCGACTCGCTTGACACCGTCGAACTGGTGATGGCTCTGGAAGATGAATTTGGTATCGAGATCCCGGACGAAGACGCCGAGAAGATCACAACGGTCCAGAACGCGATCGACTACGCGAACACCCATCAAAAAGCCTAAAGACCCCAGTCTTTTTTCATCCCGCCTGGAAAGCCGTCCCCGGTTTTTCGGGAGTTTCTTCAGGATTTGCGCATGAGCCGTCGTCGCGTTGTTGTGACAGGTCTGGGGTGTGTCAGCCCGGTGGGTAACACCGTGGCCGATTCCTGGGCCAACCTGCTGGCAGGCAAGCCTGGCATTGACCTGATCACGCAGTTCGACGCCAGCAATTTCGCCTGCAAGTTTGCGGGCGAGGTCAAGGGCTTCAACATCACGGATTACATCCCTGAAAAAGAAGCGCGGCACATGGACCGCTTTATTCACCTGGGACTGGCTGCGGCCTTCCAGGCAGTGGCCGACAGCGGTCTGCCTACTGGGGATGCCCTCGGTGCCGAGGAGGCGACGCGCATCGGCTGCAACATCGGCTCCGGCATCGGCGGCCTGCCGATGATCGAGCAGACCCATACCGAACTGGTGAATCGCGGCCCGCGCCGCATCTCACCGTTTTTTGTGCCGGCGTCCATCATCAACATGATCTCCGGTCATGTGTCGATCAAGTTCGGTTTCAAGGGCCCCAACATCGGCGTCGTGACGGCGTGCACCACGGGCCTGCATGCGATTGGCCTGTCGGCACGCATGATCGAGTACGGTGACTGCGACGTGATGGTGGCCGGTGGCGCCGAAGCGACGGTGTCACCGCTGGGCATGGGTGGCTTTGCTGCGGCACGCGCGCTGTCGACCCGCAATGACGACCCGAAAACGGCGTCCCGCCCCTGGGACAGGGACCGCGATGGTTTTGTTCTCGGCGAGGGCAGTGGTGTGGTGGTGCTGGAAGAGTACGAACACGCGAAGGCGCGCGGCGCGAAGATTTATGCGGAGCTCACCGGCTTCGGCATGAGCGCCGACGCGTACCACATGACGGCGCCGGATGTGGACGGCCCGCGCCGTTCCATGGCCATGGCCCTGAAAAATGCCGGCATCAATGCCGATGAAGTCGGTTACCTCAATGCGCATGGCACGTCCACGCCGCTGGGCGACCTCAATGAAACCAACGCCATCAAGGCGGCGTTTGGTGACCATGCCAAAAAACTGGTGGTCAGTTCGACCAAGTCCATGACCGGGCATCTGCTCGGTGGCGCCGGTGGCATCGAGTCGGTGTTCACCGTGCTGGCGCTGCACCACCAGAAAATTCCACCGACCATCAACATCTTCAACCAGGACCCGGAATGTGACCTGGACTACTGCGCCAACACCGCGCGGGATGCCAGGATTGATGTCGCGGTCAAAAACAATTTCGGTTTCGGCGGCACCAATGGCACGCTGGTGTTCAAGCGGGTTTGATACCCCTTTTTTTCATCCCCCCGTATCCAGCGCCAACACTTCCCGTCCCGTTCATGCATAACGCCCCGCCGGTTTCCTATCCGCTGGGGCGTTCGCATTTTCAGGGTGGGGTCCTGGCCGGCCTCTGGCTGGCCGGGCTGCTGGTGACGGGCCTGTGGTGCCTGGCCGCTCCCGGATTCGACTGGCGGCTCGGCATCGCGGTGTCTGCCGTGGCTGCGGCTGGCTTGGCCGCATGGCTGGGATGGAGCAAGGCACCGGTCGGCCAGTTGCACTGGGACGGGCAGGTCTGGCGCTGGGAAAGCCAGGCTTATCAATCCGGAACGCCGGCGCTCGCCTTGTCGGTGGTGCTTGATCTGCAGCGCACCCTGCTGATCCGGCTGGACAACCACGATCACGCCACCTTGTGGCTGTGGGCCCACCGCGCGGCGCTGCCCGAACGCTGGCTGGATTTACGGCGTGCTGTATATTCGCGGCGCAAGGCATGGCCTGTTGGCCTGCCACCTGATCTATCCATCCCTGTAGCCGCAGCGGACTTTCCTGCCGAAACCGATCCGCCACGTCCCTATCCATGAGTGCCGATATTCCTTCTTCCGAACCGGCGACGGCCAGCGACAGCGATGCCGTGCTGGTCGAGCGCACGGTCGCGGGCGACCAGAAGGCGTTTGAACTGCTGGTCATCAAGTACCAGCGCCGCATCCAGCGGCTGATTGGCCGCATGGTGCGTGATGTCGACCTGGTGGAAGACATTGCCCAGGAAACCTTTATCCGCGCCTACCGCGCGCTGGCCCAGTTCCGTGGCGAGGCGCAGTTCTACACCTGGCTGTACCGGATTGCCGTCAACACCGCCAAAAAAGCCTTGATGGACCTCAAGCGCAATCCGACGGTCTCGGAAAATTCGTTCAAATCCGACGATGACGATGAAACTTCCCCGCTGGAAAACGAACTAACAAGTTCGGAAACCCCGGAAGCCGTGCTGGCCAGCAAGGAAATTGCCCAGATGGTGAATGCGGCGATGGACGCCTTGCCCGAGGAATTGCGCCAGGCCATCAGCCTGCGGGAAATCGAAGGTTTGAGTTATGAAGAGATCGCGGAGGCGATGAATTGCCCGATAGGCACGGTGCGATCCCGGATTTTCAGGGCCAGGGAAGCCATCTCTGACAAGATCAAACCCTTGCTGGAGAACCAGTCGGGCAAGCGTTGGTAGAAACCAGACCATGACACCACAGGTTGGATAACAGCCACCTTTATTGGAAATCAGAGCAAATCATTCAATCGGCACAGACAAGTTGCCCCACGAACACCATGAAACCGACAACGCAAAACCCTGAACTGATTTCCGCTCTGGCTGACGGCCAGCTGGCAGGCGAGGACCTGGCTTCTGCGTTGGCGCTCTGTGAAGCCGACGGGCAGGCGCTGGCGGACTGGAGTGCCTACCACCTGATCGGCGATGTGTTGCGTTCGCCCGGCCTGGTGCCACAGGCTTCGGATGCTGCGTTTGTGATGCGTCTGCGCGCGCGCCTGGCGCAGGAGCCGGTGTTGGCTGCTGTCCCCGATACGACCCTGCTGACGCCAGGCGCAGCGGTGACCGTGCCTGAGCGCCAGGCTGCCAACGATGCGCGTTTTACCTGGAAGCTCGTCGCTGGTTTTGCTTCCCTCGCCGCTGTGGTCGCGGTGGCCTGGAATGCGGGTTCCGGTTTGTTGTCGCCGTCTGCTGCGCCACAACTGGCTCGTTCAGAGGCCTCGCCGCAGCAGGTGCTGGTGATGTCTGCGCAGGGCCCTGTGGTACGCGATGCCAGGCTGCAGGAGTTGCTGGCGGAACACAAACAGTTTGGCGGCCTCTCCGCCTTGCAAATGCCATCGGGTTTTCTGCGAAATGCCACGTTCGACTCTTCCCAGGGCGAGCGGCGCTAGGGCGTCTGCAAATTGCGCGACCGCCTCCAACCTGCTTTAGCCATGAATTCCAAGCACTTTCGCCTCCTGGCCCTGATGGCTTGTTCGCTGTCTGCGACACATGACGTAGCGGCGCAGACGCCGGCCCCGGCTGCCCCGGTGCAGGCAGCAGAGACCAAAGACATCAACGAATGGTTGATGCGGATGCACGAGGCGTCCAGAAACCGTTCCTATGTGGGAACCTTTGTTGTGTCTTCCGGCAACGCCTTGTCCAGCGCCAAAATTTGGCATGTCTGCGACGGAACGCAGCAAATGGAGCGGGTGGAGTCTCTGACAGGTCCACCGCGCTCGACCTTTCGCCACAACGACCAGGTCGTGACCTTCATGCCAGAGCAAAAGCTGATACGTGCAGAAAAGCGCGAATCGCTGGGCCTTTTCCCTGCCTTGCTCAAGTCCACTGGCAGCCAGATTGGCGATTTTTACCAGGCCCGGCAGGAAGGCCGCGAGCGGGTCGCTGGCGTGGATGCCGACGTGATCGCGCTTGTTCCCAAAGACGCCATGCGTTTTGGCTACCGCGTCTGGGCCGAGCAAAAGAAGGGGCTGGTTGTCAAACTGCAGACCCTGGACACCGATGGCAAGGTGCTGGAGCAGGCGGCTTTTTCAGAGTTGCAGTTCGACGCGCCCGTCAAGATTGAAAAACTCGCACAAATGATGAACAAGGTTGACGGCTACAAGGTCGAGCGGCCGGGGCTGGTCAAAACCACCGCCAGCGCGGAGGGTTGGGCGCTCAAGCAGGCCGTTGCCGGCTTCAAGCCCATGAGCTGTCACAAGCGCCCGCGCGGGGCACAGGCCGGTGAAGCGCCAATGCAGTGGGTTTTTTCAGATGGGCTCGCGTCGGTCTCGATTTTTGTTGAACCGTTTGACGGCCAGCGCCATACCAGGGAGTCCCGGATGTCCATGGGTGCGACCCAGTCCCTGACCCGGCGGGTGGAGACCTGGTGGCTGACCGTGATGGGGGAAGTTCCGATGGCCACGCTGGGCTTGTTTGCCGACGGTCTTGAACGCAAGAAATAGCACCCCATTTTTTTATTGACTTCCTGCCTGTTGGCGGGAGACTCCGGCACCTGTGTTTGCTGTTCTGACAATTTCTCAAAGGCTGATGATGTATCAATTGAACTGGAAACAATGCCGTTCCCATCTCCTTGCCGGGGCGTTGGCGCTGGGCGCTACTTTAAGTCTGATGCCTGCGCAGTCGGTGATGGCGCAAGTGCGCAGCCTGCCCGACTTCACCGACCTGGTAGAGGCGGTCGGCCCTTCGGTCGTCAACATCCGGACATTGGAGAAAGTCAAAGCCGGCGCTGCCAGTGGCGCCGACGAGCAGATGCTTGAATTTTTCAAGCGCTTTGGTATTCCGGTGCCGCCCAACATGCCGCGCGCCCCGCGCCCTGACCGCTCGCAGCCTGACGAAGACCAGCCGCGCGGCGTTGGTTCGGGCTTCATCCTGAGCTCGGACGGGCTGGTCATGACCAATGCGCACGTCGTTGAAGGCGCCGACGAGGTGCTGGTGACGCTGACCGACAAGCGCGAGTTCAAAGCCAGGATCATCGGCACCGACAAACGCACGGATGTGGCGGTCGTCAAGATCGAGGCGACCGGCTTGCCGGCCGTGAAAATCGGTGACATGAACCGGCTGAAGGTTGGTGAATGGGTGATGGCCATCGGTTCGCCTTTTGGTCTGGAAAACACCGTGACCGCCGGCATTGTCAGTGCCAAGCAGCGCGACACCGGTGACTATCTGCCTTTTATCCAGACCGATGTGGCCATCAATCCCGGCAACTCGGGCGGTCCGTTGATCAACATGCGCGGTGAGGTGGTGGGCATCAACAGCCAGATCTATTCGCGCTCCGGCGGTTTTCAGGGCATCTCGTTTGCCATCCCGATTGACGAAGCCACCCGGGTGGCGGACCAGCTACGCAGCACCGGAAGGGTGACGCGTGGGCGTATCGGCGTGCAGATCGATCAGGTCAGCAAGGATGTCGCCGAATCCATAGGCCTGGGCAAGGCGCAGGGCGCGCTGGTGCGTGGCGTTGAGGCTGCCTCGCCGGCGGAGAAGGCCGGCATTGAGGCGGGCGACATCATCACCCGGTTTGAAGGCAAGGTAATCGATAAAGCCACTGACCTGCCGCGGCTGGTTGGCAATGTGAAGCCGGGCACCAAATCGACCGTAACTGTTTTCAGGCGCGGGACAAGCCGGGACATGAGTGTGATCATCGGCGAGGTCGAGGCCGAAAAACCCGTGCGCAAGGCGCAGGCGCCCGAGGTCAAGCCGCCGGTGGCTGGACCTGCGCAAGCCATGGGCTTGATGGTCAGCGAGCTGCCCGACGCGCTGAAAAAAGAGCTCAAGCTCAAAGGCGGCGTCAAGGTCGATACCAGTGAAGGCGCTTCCGCCCGCGCCGGCTTGCGCGAAGGCGACGTGATCCTTGCCATCGCCAATACCGAAATCAGTGGCGTGAAAGACTTTGAAGCAGCGCTCGCCAAAATTGACAAGGGCAAGCCCATCAATGTGCTGTTCAGGCGCAGCGAGTGGACTCAATACGCGCTGATTCGCCCGGCGCGATAAAGCGCCTGATGCAGCAGCATCCCTGACGCCCTTGTGTCGCGCCCCATTCCCTGCCGGGGGTTGGGGTTTTTGGGCTTGAAGAGAATTTTTTTGCCCAGGAAAAAATATTTTCTTCACTCCAAAATAAAACTAATGTTGGTATTCACTAACATTTGAATTCGTCTAAGGACTGATTTTGGTAGAATGGACTCCTAGTTTGGGCTGATTCAAATATATCGGCCTTCAAAAAAATCCGGTTCTGGCATGAATTAACTCCATTCACTGCTGATCCACAGATCACCCACAAGTTGTCCAGAGCTTCCCAGTTAAAATTGTGAATAAGTTGTGTATAAGTTTCATGTTGCTGCCTTGCAACGAGAAAAATTTGGCAATTTCGGAGCTATGCGTCGCTGGCTTTTTGCCTACAATGAAGTTTCCAGCTATCGCAGTTGCCATAGATTGTTGGTTCAGGGCGCGTCATCAGTGACGCGCCCTTTTTTATGTCTTTCGCGAAAGAGCCTCGCGCTCTTCGCAATACTTTCAAGCACTTAGGCGTTCCCTTTGATGAATCACATCAGAAACTTTTCGATCATTGCGCACATTGATCACGGCAAATCCACGCTGGCTGATCGCATCATCCAGCGCTGTGGTGGTTTGCAGGACCGCGAGATGAGCGCGCAGGTGCTCGACTCCATGGATCTGGAAAAGGAACGTGGGATAACCATCAAGGCACAGACCGCTGCGCTCAAATACAAGGCACTGGATGGCCAGGTTTACAACCTCAACCTGATCGACACACCCGGCCACGTGGACTTCTCTTATGAAGTGAGCCGTTCGCTGTCGGCGTGTGAAGGTGCCTTGCTCGTTGTTGATGCAAGCCAGGGCGTGGAAGCGCAGACCGTCGCCAATTGCTACACCGCGCTCGAGCTCGGCGTGACGGTGGTGCCGGTGCTCAACAAGATGGATTTGCCCAATGCTGATCCTGAGAACGCCAAGCAGGAAATCGAAGACGTGATCGGCATCGACGCGACGGATGCGATTCCGTGCTCGGCCAAAACCGGCATGGGCATTGACGACATCCTGGAGGCGGTGATTGCCAGGATGCCGCCGCCCCAGGGCAACCCCGACGGGCCGCTGCGCGCGATGATTGTTGACAGCTGGTACGACGCCTACGTTGGCGTGGTCATGCTGGTGCGCGTGGTCGATGGCAGGCTGGCCAAAGGAGAGCGCATCAAGCTGATGGCCAGCGAAGCCACCTACAACGCCGAGCAACTCGGGGTCTTCACGCCGCATACCGAGCAGCGCCCCGCGCTGGAAGCGGGCGAGGTCGGGTTCATCATTGCCGGCATCAAGGAGTTGCAGGCGGCCCGCGTCGGCGACACCGTCACGCTGATCAAGACCGGCACCGGCGGCGCGGCAGCCACGGCCACCCAGGCCTTGCCGGGCTTCAAGGAAATCCAGCCGCAGGTGTTTGCCGGCCTGTACCCGACGGAAGCCAGCGAGTACGACTCGCTGCGTGATGCGCTCGAAAAACTCAAACTCAACGATGCCTCCCTGCACTACGAGCCGGAAGTCAGCCAGGCGCTGGGCTTCGGCTTCCGCTGCGGCTTTCTGGGCCTGCTGCACATGGAAATTGTCCAGCAGCGGCTCGAACGCGAGTTCGACCAGGACCTGATCACCACCGCGCCCAGCGTGGTGTACGAGGTGCTGCAGGCCGATGGCAGCGTCATCATGGTCGAGAACCCTTCGAAGATTCCCGATGCCGGCAAGGTCAACGAGATCCGCGAGCCCATCGTGACCGTGCACCTGTACATGCCGCAGGATTACGTGGGCGCGGTGATGACGCTGGCCAACGTCAAACGCGGCGTGCAGCTCAACATGGCCTACCACGGCAAACAGGTCATGCTGACCTACGAGATGCCGCTGGGCGAGATCGTGCTCGACTTCTTCGACAAGCTCAAGTCGGTTTCCCGAGGTTATGCCTCCATGGACTACGTGTTCAAGGAGTTCCGGGCGTCCGACGTGGTCAAGGTCGACATCCTGCTCAATGGCGAGAAGGTCGATGCCCTGTCCATCATTGTTCACCGCAGCCAGTCGGCCTACCGCGGCAGGGCGGTGGTGGGCAAGATGCGCGAGATCATTTCGCGCCAGCAGTTTGACGTGGCGATCCAGGCTGCCATCGGGGCCAACATCATTGCGCGTGAGACAATCAAGGCGCTTCGCAAGAACGTGATTGCCAAGTGTTACGGCGGCGACGTTTCCCGCAAACGCAAGCTGCTCGACAAACAAAAAGCGGGCAAAAAACGCATGAAACAAATCGGTTCGGTTGAAGTGCCCCAGGAAGCCTTCCTGGCCATCTTGCAGGTAGAAGAATAATGCTGGGTTTTATGAGTTTATTGACCGCGGTCGTGCTGGCCGTGTTTGTCGGCTACGGCGGCGCATGGTATTTCGGCATGGTCGAGGGCAATTTTTCCCTGTTGCTGTTTCTGGCCACCGTGGTCACCGGCCTGTACTGGCTGGCCGAGAAGTTTTATTTCTGGCCGCAACGGCGCAGGGCCGCAGCCAACCTGCAGGCGCAAGCCGCACAGCGCCGCGCAGAACTTGCCACGCAGGGCATCAGCCAGGTCGACAACAACACCGGCGAGGCCCAGGCCCGGCTGCTCATGCAGCCCTGGTGGCTGGACTGGACCGCTGGCTTGTTCCCGGTCATCGTGGTGGTGTTTTTGCTGCGCTCATTTTTGTTCGAGCCGTTCAAAATCCCGTCGGGCTCCATGATCCCCACGCTGCTGGTGGGTGACCTGATTCTGGTCAACAAATTCCACTACGGCGTGCGCCTGCCGGTCATCAATACCAAAATCCTGGACAACAACAGCCCCCAGCGCGGTGATGTGATGGTGTTTCGCTACCCGCCCAAACCCAGCCTGGACTACATCAAGCGGGTCGTGGCCCTTCCTGGCGACGAGGTGGCTTATCTGAACAAGAAGCTTACCGTCAACGGCAAACCCCTGCCCAAAGTGGCGCTGGCGGATTTCTTTGATGAAGACGCTCTGCGTTATGCCAAGCAGTTCCAGGAATCCAATGGCGGCAAGAGCTACCGACTGCTCAATGACATGGACCGCCCCGCCTTTATCGCTGGCGCTGACGACTTCCCTTATCGGCAGAATTGCCGTTACAGTAGCGAAGGTGTGGTTTGCAAGGTGCCCGAGGGGCAGTACTTCATGATGGGCGACAACCGCGACAATTCGCTGGACTCTCGCTATTGGGGGTTTGTCCCTGAAAAGAACATCGTCGGCAAGGCCTTTTTTGTCTGGATGAATTTTGGTAGTCTCAAGCGGATTGGAAAAATTGACTGAGCGCGTGCGGGTGACCGTGCTGCAACACACAGGTCAATCAGGTCAGGGGACAAAAATTGGCAATACTGGAGTGGAGAAACACATGAACAATCGACAACGCGGCATTTCCTTCATCGGGGTCCTGTTTGTGGTCGGCGTGCTGGCTTTTGCCGGTGTGATTGCCGCCCAGGCTTTCCCCACGGTGGTTGAGTTCCAGGCCATTACCAAGGCCGCAACCAAGGCCAAGGACGGCGCTTCCGTCGCGGAAATCCGAACCATCTTTGACAAGGCCGCCCAGATTGATGACATCAAGTCCATCACCGGCAAAGACCTTGTAGTCAGCAAGGAGGGCGACAAAAACGTTGTCAGCTTTGCCTACAACAAGGAAATCCATATCGCAGGACCGACTTTCCTGCTGATCAAGTACGCAGGCCGATCCAAGTAAGTGCGTGCCAACGCCTCGTTGAGCCCCGACCTCCAGTCGCTGCAAAAGCGCCTGGAGCATGAGTTTTCCAATCCCCGCCTGTTGCAGCAGGCCCTGACCCACCGGAGTTTTTCGGCGGACCACAACGAACGCGTCGAATTTCTCGGCGACTCCGTGCTCAATCTCGCGGTCGCAGGCTTGTTGTATGAGCGGCTCAGCGAGTTGCCTGAAGGTGATTTGTCCCGCGTGCGCGCCAACCTCGTCAAGCAGGACACCTTGCACCAACTCGCTGTCCAGCTCGGCCTGCCGGCGCTGTTGCGCCTCGGCGAGGGCGAAGCCAAGTCGGGGGGGCACAAGCGCCCGTCCATCCTGGCCGATGCGCTGGAAGCGGTGATTGGCGCGGTTTACCTCGACGCCGGGTTTGCCAAGGCGGACGAGCTGGTGCGCCGGCTGTTCAGCGCGGTGGAGATCAAGCCGACCATGCAGGCCATCGGCAAGGACCCCAAGACCGAGTTGCAGGAATGGCTGCAGGGCCGCAAAATGAATCTGCCGATCTACCGCGTGGTCGGCACCCTCGGTGCCGCCCACAAACAGACCTTTGATGTGGAATGCGAGATCAGCGAATACGGGCGGGCCGAACGCGGCATAGGCGGCTCCCGCCGCGCCGGTGAACAGGCGGCTGCGGCCGCCATGCTGGCCTACGTGAAGACGCTCGACTGAAGAACTCCCGGCGGTTGTGGATGCAGCCGCCAACAGGCACCCGACATGACTCCAGGCAAAAAAACCTCCAAAAAACCCGCGCGTCCGGTGACCCCGGCCGCCACGCTCCCGGCTGAAGCCCTGGGCGCGGACCTGCCTGCGCAAGACGCAGAACTCGAAGCCATGCTGGCCCGGGCCATGACGTCCCAGGCCAACAACGCGCCGCCGGCCGAAGGCCAGCGCTGCGGCCTGATTGCCATTGTTGGCAAGCCCAATGTGGGCAAATCGACCCTGCTCAATGCGCTGGTCGGGCAGAAGATCAGCATCACCTCGCGCAAGGCCCAGACCACGCGCCACCGCATCACCGGCATGC
>JAZKIE010000106.1:0-2329 GCA_040385025.1 Pseudomonadota bacterium
TTTTGCACATGCCGGGGCTGCTCGATCTCGTCGACGATGGCCACCGCCAGGTCGGCCACGCTGATGCCAGCGGGCTGCTCGCCCTGGCCGGGCAGCAACTCGTCGGCGCCCAGGCGGTACTTGCCGGTGCGCGCGCCGGGCGCCAGCGCGATCGGGGGCGAGACAAAACTCCAGTCCAGCGTGTTTTCCTGTTTCAGCCGGTTCAAGGCTTCGCGCGCAGCGAGTGCGCCCTGCTTGTATTCAGCGGGAAACGGCGGTGTGTCCACCAGCTGCAGTCCGGGCGCCACAAACAGGCTGCCGGCGCCGCCCACCACCAGCAAGCGTTTGATGCCGCCAGCCTTCACACCCGCGACGATGGCGTCGCTGGCCTGCAGGTGCAGGTCGTGAATGGCCGGCTCGCTCCAGCCGGGGTTGTAGGCGCTGATCACGGCGTCGTGGCCGGCCACCGCTTTGGCCACCTGGGCGGGGTCCAGCACGTCGGCCTGGACCACGGCCAGACCGGCTTGCGCTGCGAGTTTGGACGGCGTGCGTGCCAGCGCGGTGACCTGGTGGCCGCGCGCCAGCAGTTCGGGAAGGATGGCCGAGCCGACAAAACCGGTGGCGCCAATCAGGGCAATCTTCATGAAAACTCCTTGTGAATGTTGAAGCCTTTAGTCTGATTACTTCATGGACGATTGAATAGATGGCTTAATTGGCTAACACTGTGAAGTCAAGCTAACTAATAAGGAGAAACATGGATCAACTTCGGCGCATGGCAATTTTTGCGGAAGTGGTCGCTGCCGGCTCCATGACGGCGGCAGCGCGCCAGTTGCAGATGACGCCTTCGGCCGTTAGCCAGCACCTGCGCCAGCTTGAACAGTCGCTGGGCCTGGCCTTGCTGCACCGCTCGACCCGGCGCCTGAGCCTGACCGAGGCCGGCGAGCGTTACCACGCGGGCTGCGCTGCCATGGTGGCGGCTGCGCGTTCGGCGGAGCAGGCGCTGGCCCGGCTGCGCGATGAACCCGAAGGTGAGTTGCGGCTGGCCGCACCGATTGGTTTCGGCGGTTTGCTGGCCACCTCACTGGCGCCGCTGCGCGCCCACCCCAAGCTGACATTGCAACTGCTGCTCGACGATGCCGTGATCGATCTGATTGCCGCACGCGTGGACATCGCGCTGCGTGTCGGCACGCTGGCCGATTCGACGCTGGTGGCGCGCAAGCTGGGCAGCATGACGCGCCAGTTGTGCGCGTCGCCGGCCTACCTGGCCGAACGCGGCTGGCCAGCCCAGCCCGAGGACCTGCTGGCGCACGACTGGCTGGGCGGCAAGCCCGGCACGGCAGGCGGCGAACTGCTGGAATTGCAGGACGCCGGCGGCGAGCGCCGCAGCGTGCGCATGGAGGGGCGGGTGCAGGCGACGCAGGTCACGGCGCTGCACGCGCTCTGCCTGGCTGGCTGGGGCATCAGCATTGTGGTCAGCGACGACGACAGGCGCGCGCTGGTCGATGGCCGCCTGTTGCCGGTGTTGCCGGGCTGGCGTCTGCCTGACCTGCCGGTGTATGCGGTGACACCGCGGCGCGGCGAGCAGCCGGCCAAGGTGCGCCATGCGCTGGACTTGCTGGACGCTTATTTCAGCCGGGCTGCATCGCCCGCGCGGCCTGCAGGTGCGACCTGACGTTTTGCGCCAGCGCCATGTCGCCCGGCGTCTCGGGCAGCCAGGCCTCCACCGGCAGGGCTTTGCCGTCGGTATCAACGGCCACAAAAACCACCACACATTCGGTGATGACTTCCATCTGCCCGGTTTTCATGTCGCCGGCGCGCACTTCAACAGAAATGTTCATGCTGGTGGTGCCGGTGTAGGCCAGCCGGGCTTCCACCTCCACCAGGTCGCCGATCATGATGGGGCGCTGGAAGCGGATGCTGCCGACCGAAACGGTCACGCAGTAGCGCTTGGCCCAGCGGGTGGCGCAGGCGTAACCGGCCTCGTCAATCCATTTCATGACGGTGCCGCCGTGGACCTTGCCGCCGAAGTTGATGGTGCTGGGCTCGGCCAGAAAACGAAGGGTGATGGAGGACATGCGGTTCTCTCAGTAATGCGCTATGGAAATAATAGCTGCTTGCGCCCACGCTGCAAGGGCTGGGACCTATTTTTCTTCTAAAAGCCGCTTCAGGTAACGCCCGGTGTGGCTGTCCGGGTTGGCGGCGATGTCTTCGGGTGTACCCACACCGACCACGGTGCCGCCGCCGGCCCCGCCTTCGGGCCCCATGTCGATCAGCCAGTCGGCGGTCTTGATCACGTCCAGGTTGTGCTCGATCACCACGATGGTGTTGCCGGCGTCGCGCAACTGGTGCA
>JAZKIE010000107.1:0-21541 GCA_040385025.1 Pseudomonadota bacterium
GCAAAACGCTTGACCTCGAGTGCACTCGAGCTTTTCCAATCAGCATCCCTTCCATTTTTTTCTGACAAGGACGCTGACATGACAAGCCCATCCCTCACAAGCACCGAACACAACAAACAACGGATGCAGGCTATTTTTTCCGAACTCGCGCAAGGCAATGGCAAGCCCTTTGTGGATGCCATGGCCGACAACTTCTGCTGGATATTGCCGGGCCAGACCGCCTGGTCTCGCCGCTATGAAGGCAAACAGGTGGTGCGCGAGCAGTTGTTCAAGCCCTTGTTTGCGCAGTTTGCCGGCACCTACTTCAACCGGGCCACAAGCTTTGTGGCCGAGGACGAGATGGTGGTGGTCGAGTGCAAGGGCCAAGTCACCACCCAAAAAGGCAAGCCCTACAACAACACCTACTGTTATGTCTGCCGCTTTGCGGACGGCCAACTGGTCGAGCTGGTGGAGTACATGGACACGCAGATGATGGACGCCACGCTGGACGCGCCGGGCTGAGCAAGGCCTCAGGAGGCTTTTATGCCGTCCGCCGCGCGGGCCAGCCACTTGTCGTACAGCGCGATCTTGTGGTCCACCAGCGCCGCGGCGGCACGCAGCTCTTCGGTGCGTTGTTGCACCTTGAGGCGGTGCTGCATCAGCATCTCCCGGCATTCGGCCAGCGCCGCCTTGCCCTGGCGCACGCCGCGCGCATAGGCCTGCATGTCGCGCACACTCATGCCGGATGCGCGCAAGCGATCGAGCAGCGCCAGCCATTCCACATGCGCCTGCGAGAACACCCGCCGCCCGCCCGCGTCGCGCGCGGCGCCAGGCATCAGCCGCTGCGCCTCATACCAGCGGATGGTGTGTACGCTGCGCCCGCTCAGGCGCGAGAGTTCGCCGATGCGCAGCGTGGGGGTGTCCTGCAGCAGGAGAGGGGAGGTGGTCGCCATGCGCCGCATTTTGTCGCAGTGCTGCGCCGGCTTCAAGCCCGGCAGCCCGGCAAAGAAATTTTTTGCTCCTGAAACCATAGCTGCTGGCGCAAGGCTGGCGGGGGCCGGAGGCCAGTTTGATGCCTGAGGTATGCCGAATCAACCGGCCTGTCACCGCTGGCGCAGCAGACAGCCCGGCTTGCTGGGAAAATAGCACTTTCAGCCTGACGAAGCCCCCCCATGCCACTGCCCGCCCCCCAAGCCAGAGATCACCTGCACACCCGCGCCGTTGTTTACCGCGGCTACCGCCGCGAGGACGGCCTGTGGGACATCGAGGCCGAAATGACCGACACCAAAACCTATGCGCTGGAGCGTTCCGAGCGCGGCGACATGCCGCCGGGCACACCGATCCACGGCATGGCGATACGCGCCACGGTGGACGACCAGATGACCATCCGCGAGATCAGCACCGCCATGGACCACACGCCGTTTGGCGAATGCCGGGCCGGCGTGGACCCGATGCAGCAGATGATCGGCGTCACCATGGGGCCGGGTTGGCGCCAGGCGATTGAAAGGGCGCTGGGCGGCATCAAGGGCTGCACCCATTTGCGCGAACTGCTGTTCAACATGGCGACGGCCGCTTACCAGACCGTGCCGGTGTACCGCGAACGCCTGCGCCGCCAGTCGGGTGTGCCCGAGGCGGCGAACGCCGCGCCGCCTTACCACCTGGGCAAATGCCTGGCCTGGGATTTCAATGGTGCGGTGGTGCAGCGCCACTACCCGAAGTTTGCCGGCTGGCAGCCCCTGAAAAAAATCTGACGGGCCCCAATCACCGCCCCGCGCCCCTGTCACAGGCCGTAACGACGAGCCGGCCCAAGCGCCTACACTGGCAGCCGATGAACAAGTTTTACGCCCTTTACGACCGCCTCCGGCCGATGGTCATGCCATTCGTCACGGCATGTGCCACGCAAGCCTGGTACCACCTGCGCCACCCCACATGGCGTGGCGTGGGCCTGTCGCTGGCAGCCCTGCCGGCGCTGTTGCTGCTGTATTTTGTGTTGTTGATTCCCTTCACGCCCAGCATCCGCGACATCCAGAAGTCGAGGACCCAGCAGCCGGCCATGGTGATGTCGGCCGACGGCAAGGAACTGGCGGCTTTCAAGGGATCGAACCGCGACCGGATCAAGCTGGCCGACATTTCACCGAATGTGGTGGCGGCGCTGATCTCCACCGAAGACCACCGTTTTTACGATCACCATGGCCTGGACTTCACGCGCATAGGCGGCGCGGTGCTGCGCACCTTCGGCGGCGACCTGCAGGGCGGCTCGACCATCACTCAGCAGCTCGCGCGCAACCTCTATCCGGAAGAAGTCGGCCGCTCGCGCAGCCTGACACGCAAGTTCAAGGAGATCATCACGGCGCTGAAGATCGAGGCGATCTACAGCAAGGACGAGATTCTGGAAACCTACCTGAACACCGTGCCTTTTCTGTACAACGCCTACGGCATCGAGATGGCGGCGCGCACCTACTTCGACAAGTCGGCCGACAAGCTCGACGTGCTTGAAAGCGCCACCCTGGTCGGCATGCTCAAGGGCACCAGTTATTACAACCCGGTGATCAACCCCGAGCGCGCCAGGGAGCGCCGCAACATCGTGCTCGGCCAGATGGTCAAGCACAACAAGCTCGACGCCAGGCGTTTCGAGGCGCTGAAAAAGCGCCCGCTCAAGGTGGACTTCGAGCGCCAGACCGAGCCGCTGGGCGCCGCGCCGCACCTGACGCAATTCCTGCGCCGCTGGCTGATCGACTGGGCCGACCGCAATGACTACAACATCTATGCCGATGGCCTGGTGGTGCGCACCACGATTGACTCGCGGCTGCAGAAGCTGGCCAACGAGGCGGTGACCCGCCAGGCCGACCGGCTGCAGGGTGTGGCCAACAACGAGTGGGGCCCGCGCGCCTGGGCCGGCAAAAAAGACCTGATGCGTGCGCTGGTGCGCGAGACGCCCGAGTACAAGGCGGCGAAGGAGCAGGGCGAGACCGACGAGGCCATCGTCAAGCGCCTGCTGGCCGACAGCACCTTCATGCAGGCGCTGCGCCAGGACAAGACACGCTTGCAGGCCGGCTTTCTGGCGCTGGACCCCTCCAACGGCCATGTGAAGGCCTGGGTCGGCAGCCGCGACTTTGCCAAAGACCCGTTTGACCATGTGCAGCAGGCGCGGCGCCAGGCCGGCTCGACCTTCAAGCCCTTTGTCTATGGCGCGGCCTTTGAAAACGGCGCGCGGCCGACCGACACCTATATGGACGACGCGGTGGAAATTTCGCTGGGCGGCAACCAGGTCTGGCGGCCGACCGACAGCGGTGGACCCAGTTACGCGCCCATGACCCTGCGCCAGGGCCTGATGTATTCCAAAAATACCATCACCGCGCAGGTGATGCAAAGCGTCGGTCCGGCCAAGGTGGCCGCGCTGGCCCAGGCCGCCGGTGTGCGCCAGAGCAAGCTCGAGCCGGTGATGTCGCTGGCGCTGGGCACCAGCCCGGTCACGCTCAAGGAAATGGTCGCCGGCTACGCGACGATCGCCAACAAGGGCAGCTAC
The DNA here is from genome assembly GCA_040385025.1 of Pseudomonadota bacterium. Lineage (GTDB taxonomy): Bacteria > Pseudomonadota > Gammaproteobacteria > Burkholderiales > Burkholderiaceae_C > Polaromonas. The sequence goes on from JAZKIE010000107.1 coordinate 3,506, forward strand.
ATCGAGCCCTTCATGGTCTCCAGCGTGGAGGACCGCAACGGCAAGGTGCTGGAGACCTGGCAGGCCAAGGCGCCCGAGCAGGCCATGCAGGTGGCCACGGCGCAGACGCTGGTCGATGTGATGCGCGGCGTGGTCGACCAGGGCACGGGCGCTGGCATCCGCAGCCGTTACGGCATCCAGGCCGACGTGGCCGGCAAGACCGGCACCACGCAGGACAACACCGATGGCTGGTTCATCCTGATGCACCCGCAACTGGTGGCGGGCGCCTGGGTCGGTTTCAACGACAACCGCGTCACGCTCAGCGACTACTGGGGCCAGGGTGCCCACAGCGCGCTGCCCATCGTTGGAGACTTTTTTGCCGCCTCGCTGCGCAGCAAGGTGGTCGATGTTCAGGCGCGTTTTGACGTGCCGAAAAACGCCAGCGCGCCCGAGCCTGCGCCGTCCAGCCCGGTCAACGACTGGTTCAACAGCCTGTTCCCGCCGGCCGGGCAGGTGGTGCCGCCGTCGCAGCCCATGACCACGCCCGACGGCAGCCCGATACCAGGCCTGCCGCAGATGCAGTCCGCGCCGCCTCCGCCACCTGTACCTTCGCAGCAGCAAGGCGGCGTGGGGGTGGTGATCCCGTCGCAGCCCGCGCCCGGTGCGGCACCGCCGCAATTTGTGGTGGTGCCGGGGCGGCCCGTGACGCCGCAGGAGCGCAGCAGTGGCGGCGGCATTCCCATCATCCGGGAGTACGGCGTGCCCGACGGCGCCAGCCGGCCCTGAGCCAGAGGGGCTCCAGAGCGGGCAAGCCTTGCTTTGCCTACAATCGGAAGTCGCGCGCTGCTTGCGCATGCACCGCTGTCCATTCCTCCCGATCTCCCTCATGACCTCCGGCTCCGCCACGCTTCCTGCGGCCACACGCCGATCCATTTTTCTGCTGTCTCTCGCCACGTTTTCGAGCATGGCGGTGCAGCGCATTTGTGATGCCATGCTGCCCGAGCTGTCACGCGCTTTTGCCGTGAGCCTGGCGCAGGCCGCGCAGGTGGTGTCGGTGTTTGCCGTCACCTACGGCCTGGCGCAACTGGTCTACGGCCCGCTGGGTGACCGCTTCAACAAGTTCGGCATTGTCACGTTCGCCACGCTGGCGTGTTGCATCGGCAGCCTGCTGGCGGTGTTTGCCGCCAGCCTGGATGTGCTGGTGCTGGCCCGTGTGCTGGTGGCGCTGGCGGCGGCGGCCATCATTCCGATCTCCATGGCCTGGGTGGGCGACACCATCGCCTACGAGCTGCGCCAGGAAACCCTGGCCCAGGTTGGCCTGGGCACCACGCTGGGCCTGGTCAGCGGGCAGCTGGTCGGCGGGCTGGTGACCGACGCGCTCGGCTGGCGCTGGGCCTTTGGCATCACCACCGTGCTGTTTGGCGTGGTGGGCATGCTGCTGTATGCCGACTGGCGCCGCCAGCAGGCCACACCCCTGGCCGCGCCAGCCTCCGGGGACCCGGTATTGCGGCCGGGTTTTATGGCGCAAGCCCTGCGCATCATCACCGGCCGGTGGTCGCGTGTGGTGCTGGCAGTGTCTTTTGCCGAAGGCGCAGCGGGTTTTGGTGTGCTGGCGATCTGGGCCTCGCACTTGCACGGCGCCCTGGGCCTGTCGCTCACGGCGTCCGGCGCCATCGTGGCGCTGTTCGGGCTGGGCGGCATGCTTTACATGGTGGTGGCGCGGCACCTGATACGCCGCCTTGGCGAGCGCGGCCTGGCCATGATGGGCGGCAGCCTGGCCGGCCTGGCGGCCATCGTGCTGGGCCTGACGCCGTGGTGGGCACTGGCGCTGCCGGCCAGCCTGCTGGCGGGCTTCGGGTTTTTCATGCTGCACAACACCTTGCAGACCAACGCCACACAAATGGCCCCCAGCGCGCGCGGCACCGGCGTGTCGATGTTTGCCGCTGCGCTGTTTCTCGGGCAGTCGGTCGGTGTGCTGCTGGCCGCCGGCCTGGCTGCGCGTCTGGGCGCCGGCACCGTGATTGCACTGAGTGGCGGCGTGCTGGTGGCGCTGGGCGCCATTTTTGCGGGTGCCCTGCGCGGGCGCGATGCGATGATGCAGGCAAGCTGATTTTCAGGCCCGTGGCGCAAGCGAACCTTGACACCCTTTCCCGCCTTTTCACACACCGCGCAAAAAGTACCTCACCATGGCATCCGCACAGGGCATCACCACCGACGACTACAAGCTGTTCCCGTCGCCGCGCAACCGGCACCGGCTCATCTTCCCGCACCAGGTGTTTGTGCCTTACCCCTACATGCTGATCGATCTGGAGAGCTACTACCTGCAGGGCAAGTTCAGCCTGTTTGCGGCCTGCCGGCTCAGCGACGGCAAGATGGGCCAGTTGGTGACGCTGGAGCTGCCAGCCGACGAAGTCAAGTTCAAGTCGAGGTTTGTTCCGGACTGAGTTGTGAACAGCTCATGAATCGAATCGGCCTCCAGACCATACCAAGCTTGCGTGAGCAGCTATTAAATCAGTAGCAAATCGCAGGCCCGCCGGCTGACGCATACTTGGCCCCATCATGGCGACAGCGTCACGCAAAACACCGAAGAAGGCGGCCGAAGGCAAGGCGGCGGCAAAAGCCGCGCCGCGCGCCAAACAAGCGCGCACGCCGCGCAGCCACCACTACCACGTCTATGTGATCGAGCTGTCCGACGAGGTCTGGAACGCAGGGCGCTTTCGCCGCGCCAATCCGGACTGGCAGCTCGGTAAACCCTTTGTTTACGTGGGCATGACCGGGCTGGACCCGGACACACGTTTCGACAAACACAAGGCCGGCATCCAAGCCAATGTGTATGTGCAGAAGTGGGGCTTGCGCCTGCTGCCGCAGCTCTACACCATGTACAACCCCATGCCTTACGAAGGCGCGCGCGACATGGAGGTCGAGCTCGGCATCGCGCTGCGTGAGCAGGGTTATGGGGTCTGGCAGGCCTAGGGCTGCCAGCACCTGATCAAGCCGCCGTCTCTTCCCCCAGCCCCCAGGCGGCCAGCTTGTAGCTGGCGCCATGCACCACGCCTTGCCCGGTCGCCAGTGTGTTCTTGCGGCTCAGCACGTCGGCCTGGTACTGCGGCCGCGCGCTGGCGGCCACGCAGGCGGCCAGCTTCTGGCGCCGCTGCGCTTCCGGGGTGGCTGCGGGCAGGTTGGCGGCCAGCGTGAGGGCGTCTGTCTTGAAACCGCCGTTTTGCACATGAACGTCAAACGCCAGCGCAATGCCCAGCTCGCTGCCAAGGCCGAGCGTGGCGGCCGAGCCGGCGCAGGGCACAAAGTAACGCTCGTAGGCGCGCTGCATCTGGATGCGTTTGACCACTTCCTCGTTACCGAGTTTTTCAAAGGCCTGCAGCCAGGCGGCGGGCAGGCCTTCACGGGACGGCCCCGATGACATGGCATGGGCCCAGGCGACTTGTTGCTCCAGCGTCAGCACCGTGACCGCTCGCCATTCGACGGCCAGCGGGCCCATGCAGCGCAGCAGGATGCCGGGTGACTGCACCTCCGCCCTTGCCAGCAGCACCTGGATTTCGCGGTTGGACAGTGTGAAGCCGATCACGCCCCAGGTGATGCCGGCGCCGTCGAAGTTGCCTTTGGCCAGGCCGAAGCCGTGGCCTTCAAACGCGGCGGTGACCTGCAGGCAGCGCTCGAACAGGCCGGGCAGGGGCTCTGGCGTGAGTTGTTGCCAGGTCAGGGCGTCGACCGTGCCGGTGGCAGGCAGGCCGCGCGCGCCTTGCAGTGCCTGCACCGCCGTGTGGGTCTTGCCGCCGAAGTCGCCATCGGCAAACTTCAGCGGGTCGCCGACAGCAAAACCCTGGCGCTGCAAGTCAGTCTGGATGCGTTTGGCAATCATGCCCTTGCAGCCTTTGGAAAAACAGGAACTGGACATGGTTGCTCCGGGTCGGGTTGGCGGTTTCGCTGGAACCGGGGCAAGTGTTGGCGGGCACCCGGCCTCTTGTCATCCCCCGTTTGTAGGAGGCCCTTGTCGCGCCGGTTGCAAGCGGGGGCAAGGCGGCGCCCGTAAACTGTCTCCATATTCATCAGGAGACTCACCCATGACAGCGACGCTCACCCTTTGCGGATCACCGATTTCCAACTACTACAACAAGGTCAAGCTGGCGCTGCTTGAAAAAGGCCTGCCCTTCACCGAAGAAGTCGCCGCCACCCACAGCAGCGACGAAGCGATTCTGAGTGCCTCGCCACTGGGGAAAATTCCGTTTGTGCGTACCGCGCAGGGCGCACTGTGCGAGAGCCAGGCCATCCTCGACTACATCGAGGCGACCGCGCCGCAGCCCGCGCTGCTGCCGGCCGATCCTTTCGAGGCGGCCAAGGTGCGCGAGCTCACCACCTTCATCGACTGGCATCTGGAAATCGTTGCGCGCCAGTTGTACGCCTCGACCTTCTTTGGCGCCGCGCCGCTCAGCGAGGGCAACCTGGCGCGCATCCGCAAGCAACTGGAGACCAACATCGCCGCCTTCAAGAAGCTGGCGAAGTTTTCGCCCTACGTCGCGGGCGACAGCCTGAGTCAGGCCGATTGCGCCGCCTTTTCCAACCTGCCACTGGTCGGCATGGCCAGCAAGGCCGCCTTTGGCGAAGACCTGCTGCTGGCCGCTGGCGTGGACTACAAGGCCTACGTCAAGTTCATCGGTGAGCGCCCGTCGGCGCAGAAGGTGGTGGCCGACCGCAAGGCGGCGCAGACCAAAGCCTGAGCCGGCAAGCCGGGCCTGTCGGCACCGCGCGACATTTCGAACTAAATCTGCAGCGCGCCTGCCGCCCCTGGGCGCGCTGGCGCATCGCTTGTGGGAAGATTCAGTCAGCTTGAGTATTGCCCGCTTTGGTCCTGTCCGGAGCGTTTTCCTGCAACGATCAGTCTTGGCCAAACCACCCGTCGGAGAACTGTTCGTGAAGAAGTTTGTCCTTGTTTGCTGCCTGCTCCTGGCCGGGTCCGCCTGGGGGCAAGTCACCTGGTTCACCGTGATGGGTGATCCCGCCAATCCGGCTGTGGACACCATCGAGGTTGATCCCTCGCCCGTGAGCGTGACGGTGGAGGCGCAGACCATGCGCGTGCGGGTCAGCCGCGCCAAACTCCGCAAAAGCTGGGACGGCGTTCCCTATCGGTCTTACGTCTCGGATGTGGTGTTCGACTGCGCCAACAAGAAGGCCAGGTACACCGCCCTGGTGTTTTACATGGAGCCGCTCTGGCAGGGCAAATCACACGCCACCTCGACCTACACCCGCGACAACCCGCGCTGGATGGAGTTCCGCGACGTCAGCCCGAACCCGACCCGCCAGATCGTTCGCGCCGCCTGTGAAAGCGGGCGCGTGAAAACCAGCGATGTTCCGGTGGATATCCTGCAGCGCGAAGAAGCGATCCAGTCGCTATAAAAATAATAGCTGCTTGCTCACGTACGGCGTGGGTTTCTGCGGATTTATTTGGCGGACGACACCAGCACCGGCGTGGCCCGGTAGACCTCGGGCATCACGGTTTTCAGGTTGACGATTTTTGGCGCGTCGAAGCGGCGGATATAAGGCGCGTTCGGATTGCGCGTGGCGTAGTCCTGGTGGTAGGCCTCGGCCGGATAAAAGGCGTTCAGCGGGGTGAGCTGGGTCACGATCTTGCCGGCATAAACTTTGGCGCTGTCCAGTTGCGCGATGTAGCGCTCCGCCACCTGCTTTTGACCGGCATCCGTGTAAAAAATTGCCGAGCGGTACTGGGTGCCTGTGTCCGGTCCCTGGCGGTTGAGCTGCGTCGGGTCGTGCGCAACCGAGAAGTAAATCTGCAGCAGCTTGCCGTAAGAGATTTGCTTGGGGTCGTAGCTGATCTGCACCGCTTCGGCATGCCCGGTCCGGCCCGTGCCTATGCTGGCGTAGCTGGCGGTTTCGCGCGCGCCGCCCGAGTAGCCAGACACCGCGTTCCGCACGCCCTGGGTGTGCTGAAAAACCGCCTGCACACCCCAAAAACAACCCCCCGCAAACACAGCGGTCTCCAGCGCGGAAGGGCTGGCGGCGGACGCATCGAAAGCAGGGGCGGGCAGGATGACGGCTTTTTCCATGGCTGCGCTGTTGCCCAAAAGTCCCCAGGCCAGCAGGCCGGCCGCAGCGACCAGCCCGGCGGCATTGAGGGCGCCGCGCATCAGGCGGCCGTGAAGTTCAGCGACACGCCGTTCATGCAATAACGCAGGCCGGTGGGGCGCGGGCCGTCGTTAAACACATGGCCCAGGTGGCCGCCGCAGCGGCGGCACAACACTTCGGTGCGTTTCATGAACATGCTGGTGTCGCTTTCTTCGACCACGGCCTTGTCCAGTGGCTGCCAGAAGCTGGGCCAGCCGGTGCCGCTTTCGAACTTGGTGCTCGACGCAAACAGGGGCAGGGCGCAGCCAGCGCAACTGTAGGTGCCGGCACGTTTTTCCTTGTTCAGCGGGCTGGTGTGGGGGCGTTCTGTGCCGGCCTTGCGCAGCACCGCGTACTGATCGGGCTTGAGCAAGGCTTTCCATTCGGCATCGGTTTTGCTGATCTCGTAAGAATGTGCCGGTGGCGCTGCCTGCGCCGGGCTGCCGCCGAACAGGCCGCGCGCGCCGGCCAGCAGGGCAAATACCGCGCCCAGGCCCAGAAGGGTGTTTCTACGGCTCATCATGGTGTTTCCTGGTGGGGTAGGTTGAAAGTAGGGGGGGAAAGTACCTGACTGTTGGAGTAGTCGGTTTGAGAAAGGGTTCCTTACATCTGGTTCTGCGGCTGATCTGCAAGAATGTCGGGGTCCTTCATCATTCGCCCCACCCCATGCGCCTCGCCGGAATGTTCGCTTCGTCTTGTTTTCAGCAAACCGCCTTGTCATGAAAAACAGACTGTCCTCGGGCCTGGTCTATTCCACCGACGCCGGCCGGATGTGCCCGGCTTGCCGTCAGCCGCAAGCCCGCTGTATTTGCCGCCAGGCGAAGGCCGCACCACCGTCCGACGGCATCGTGCGGGTCTCGCGCGAAACCAAGGGGCGCGGCGGTAAAAGCGTGACCGTCGTCAAGGGTGTGCCGCTGGCAGAGCCGGCGCTGGTCCAGCTTGGCAAACAGCTCAAGGCGGCCTGCGGCTCGGGCGGCACCGTCAAGGACGGTGTGATCGAGGTGCAGGGCGATCATCTGGCCAGCCTGATCGAGTTGCTCAAAAAGCAGGGCTTTACTGTCAAGCAGGCGGGCGGCTGAAGTGGCACCCGAAGACTTGCAGTTGCTGGTTACACGCGAGATGCCTTTTGGCAAGTACAAGGGCCACCTCATAGCCGATTTGCCCGGCAACTACCTGGCCTGGTTCGCGCGCGAGGGTTTTCCCAAGGGCGAGACCGGGCGTCTGCTCGCGCTGATGCTGGAGATCGACCACAACGGCCTGTCGGGACTGCTTCAGCCGCTGCGCAAACAACGCTAGGCGCTGCGCACACACTCTGTTGCGTGCCGGATGGCCCGCCCTCTTGTTTCAGGGGGGCCTGAGGACTACCATGGTGGGCCACCGCGCGACTGGCGCCGGTGGGTGAATGGGGGAAGTTTCATGCCGCAACTCATTGCATCGGTCGAGGGCGTCGAGATCAAGCATGTGTACCTGCGCAACGACCGCACCACGCTGGGCCGCAGGCCGTATAACGACATTGTGCTCAACAACCCGCTGGTCAGCGGTGAACACTGCGTGTTCGAGCTGCACGGCCTGGCTGACGTTTATGTCGAAGACCTCGGCAGCACCAATGGCACCTACCTCAACGGGCACATGATCAAGTCCCGCGAATTGCTGCATGACAACGACGCCATTGCGATCGGCAATTTCAGGATTCAGTATCTCGCGGCGTCGGAAGAGTCGGGCTACCACGAAACCACGGCGATGAAGCTGGAGGCGCAGGCGGCGCCCGGCGCGTCAAGTGCGTTGCACGCCAGCTTCAAGGTGCTGTCCGGGTCGTCGGCCGGTCTGGAGGTGCCGGTGGTCAAGGCCGTCACCACCTTTGGTCAACCGGATGTCAGCGTGGTGGCCGTCTCGCACCGGCGTTATGGCTTCTACGTGGCCCACATGACGGGCGCCGTCCAGCCCACGCTCAACGGGCTTGTGGTCGGCGCCGAAGCCGTGCCGCTGGCACACAACGATGTGCTGGAACTGGCCGGAACCAGCATGCAGTTTTTGCTGAAAGACGGGTAGTTGTTGTCCGGAGCCAGCCCCGTGCTGAATTGGCCGTGTTGCGGCGCCGCGTCTTTGTTAACGGCCCCACACATCATTTTCTGCCGTACTGCGGCTTTGTGATTTAAGCTGCTTGAGCTTGTTACTGAGCCGAGGAGGAGATACCGTGAACGCATTGACTTGGTTGATGATCGGGCTGGGTGGTGTGCTTGGCGCGGCGCTGGGTGCCCTGGCGCACCGTGCCTGGGCGCTGCGCCAGCGCGGTGAAAAACTTCGCCTGCCCTCGCGCTGGCTGCTCAACGCCAGGGGACTGGTGACCAGCGAAGAGCTGGACGTGTGGAAATGGCTGCGCACGGCTTTTCCCGACCACGCCGTGATGGTCAAGGTGCCGGTCATGCGCTTTACCATTCCAAGCACCAAAGACCAGCCCGAAAACAAGGACCAGCACTGGCACGAGCTGCTCGATGGCGTCTATTGCACTTTTGTGGTCAGCACGCTGGACGGCAAGGTGGTTGGCTGCGTGGATGTGCCGGGCAAACGCGGACAGACCAAGGCCCAGCGCGAGATGAAGGAAGGCCTGCTGCTTGAATGCGGCATTGGCTACACCACGGTGCGCAGCAACAGCTTGCCATCGGGCAGCGCGATGCGCACGGCCTTCCTCGGTGAGGCCGAGATCATTGAGCGTGACCACGAAGAAACCCGTGGCGGCGACAGCAGCTTTCATGCGGCGCTGGACGAGTTCACCAGCGAAAAGGTCCGTGCCACCAAGGCGGCCGCCATGAAAGAGCTCAAGGACAAACAGGTGGCTGCGACCGAGACGCGGGGAGGCAGCCAGGGCGCCGGTTTCAACCCGGATGGCACCGGGTCCTTCATGACACGGGAAAAACCGGACCGGTTTGCCGTCAAGTGGGAAGACTCCTTCACCATGCCCGGCGACAGCCGGCCCGCCAAGCTGTCCTGAAGCGCTCCGGCCCCATACGGGGCCGCGTTGCCGGTGCAAGACCTGTCCTACAGGGGGTCGGGTGCCTGAAACCCCGCAGCGGCGATGAATTCCCTCAATGCCCGCGCGCCCTGCCTTCCTAGACTCAAGCATCTTTATTGGCCAAGGAGCTTGAGCATGAACTCATATTCAAAATTTTCCCGCGTACTTGCCGGCATGGGCCTGTCCCTGCTGATGGTTTCCGGCGCTGCGCTGGCGCAGGTGCCGATTACCGCCACCGGAACCACCGGCATCGACGCTTCCGGCAGTACCCAAAGGGAGCGTGAAGCCTGCCTGACCGGACGTACCCAGCAGGATCAGGCCACCTGCCTGCGCGAGACCAACAACGCCGCTGCCGAAAAACGCAGTGGCAGGCTGGACAACAGCGGTGCCCAGTTTGAAGCCAATGCCCGCGCTCGCTGTGAGGTGCTGACCGGCGAAGACCGCACTGCCTGTGAGGCACGTGTCATGGGTTATGGCAATACGCAAGGCAGTGTGGCTGGCGGCGGTGTGATCCGCGAGGTCGAGACCGTGGTGGTCCCGGCGGGCGCCACCTCGGTGCGCATTGAGCCCAAGACCAATGCCCCGGTGCTGATCGTTCCGGCCAAATAAGCGTCGGTGACAGCCGTGTCCAGTCCTTCCGCAACAACACCCATGCCTGAGCGGTCACGGCATTTCTCGATGGTCAGGGACTTCCACCTGGCCGACTTCTTCACCCTGTGCAACGCCGCTTGCGGCGTGGCCGGGGTTTTCCTGGCCATGCTGTATGCCGTGGAAGGGCTGAAGTTCTTTTTCTATGCTGCGGCCATCATGGCGCCGGCGGCCTTTATTTTTGATGTGCTTGACGGTCGCATTGCGCGCTGGCGCAACGAGCATTCGGCGCTTGGGCGCGAGCTGGATTCGCTGGCTGACATCATCTCCTTCGGCGTAGCACCGGCAGCGCTGGCCTTTGCGGCCGGCATGCGCGGCGGCTGGGACTGGGTCGCGCTGATTTATTTTGTCTGCTGCGGCGTCAGTCGGCTGGCGCGTTACAACGTCACCGCCGAAACGCTGTCGCAAGGCGCCGCCAAGGTGGCTTATTTCGAGGGCACGCCCATTCCCACCAGTGTGTTGCTCACGGCGGTGCTGGCCTTTGCCGCCTGGCAAGGCCGCCTCGGCGAGCAGTTGTATGGTGGCGTGTGGCAACTGGGACCGTGGCTGTTGCATCCGCTGGCCCTGCTGTTTGTTTTGTCAGGCACCTTGATGCTGAGCAAGACCCTGCGCATCCCCAAGTTTTGATGCGCAAGGGCTTCGGGGGCTGCTGCCTCTGGGGTTGAGGGTTGAGTATCAAACAGGCCTCCAGGCCTTGTCCTGCAAGCATTTTCAGCTCCTGAAAACAGGGCGCTTGTCAGTTGCCGCCGACATCGGCAACTGGCCTCGGCCTATGGCTGTCTGACGTGATGCAAGGCATCATGATTTATCTTCAGAGGCCTTTTTCATGACCACCCCCGCATTTCACCCCGGTAATTTTCCTGCAGCTTGTGACCGCGCATTCCCTGTGCCTGCGCGGCATTCCTTGCGGCCGCGTCTTCGCCAATGGGTGCCGGCGGTGCTGGCCTATGCGTCTGCGGTGTCGGTCAGCGTGGCTGCGGCAGCGGCGCTGGTGACTGCAGATCTGCCTGTCCAGGCCTTGATCGCGGTGATCTGAGTCCATGAACGCCGCCATGCCCACCCACTTTGCCGAGCCCGGCGACCTGCCATCGGCCCCGCCTGGCAGCAAGCCTGCGCACAACCCGGCTGAACTGCCGGTGGAGCCCGACCTGGGCCCGGTGCCGCCTTTGGCGCGTCCGGAAGACCCTGGCATGGTTCAACCGGCGCTTTAATCTTTTTCGCCATGCCTGTGAACATGCCCGATGCCCAACAGGCGCTGGCCGACTACGACGAGGCACGCGCCGACTACATGAAGTTTTTAAGCATGACCCCACCCGATGACAAAGCCGTCAGCGCGGCCATGGTGGCCATGGACGAAGCGCATATCCGCTTCAAGCAAGCCATGGGCGACGACGACACGCCCACCCATTTGCGGCCCCTGTAAGCAGGCTTTCAAGGTCCCGCTGGCCGGATTTTCCAGACCCCTGGAGGTGATCTCCCACACGCAGAGCCTGAGTTGGCCTATGCCGACAGCAAACAAGTGTCCGCAATATAAGAACATGTCGGGTGGCGCCGGGCCTACCCTTCAAGAGATTCACCGGGAGACGCACATGCAGGCACACATCATCACATCCACCCTGAGGCCCACGGTCGCACTGGCTGACTACGATTTTCTGCGCGCCACCTACGACATGCTGCTGCGCGCACCGGTGCGCAATCAGGCCGCCATTGACGCGGCTTTCGAGGCGCTCGATGCCGCCCATGCGAGATTGAAGGCTGCTCATCTGCAGCAGTGTGCGGCGCTCCTCAATTAAAAATAGCCTGGCAATTCGGCAGGCAATGTGTTGATTAAAAAAAGACGGGATACCTCATGGCACTTATCACTTATCTTGTCGAAGACAACCAGACGATTCTTGAGAACCTGATCGAGACGCTGACAGAGATCGCCATGGTCGAGGTGGTTGGCCACGCTGCGACCGAGGCCGAAGCCACGCGCTGGCTGTCGGTGCACGACGGACACTGGCAACTTGCGGTCGTGGACATGTTTCTTCAGGAGGGCAGTGGCATGGGTGTGCTGGCGGGTTGCCGGCAACGTGAGCCTTACCAAAAAGTGGTGGTGCTGACCAACTACGCCACCGACGCGATTCGGGAGCGCAGCCTGGCGCTGGGCGCCGACGCGGTGTTTGACAAGTCCAACGAACTCGACGAGTTTTTTGCCTACTGCATTGAAGAAACCACCAAAAACCAGCCGGCACCGCAAACCTGAACCGCTGCCCATTTGACTCTGAAATTTATAAGAAAAGTGGCTAGAGCCCATATTCAGAAAGCGTAAGCAGCTCCTGAATATATAGCAGATCGAGACCCAAAACGACCGTCCTCTGGCGGCCTGGTCTCGCCGATCTGCCGCCCGCCGCAGGCGGCGCAGCATGGATAATGGCCCCAAAACAGGGGCTGACGCCACGCACATGCCGACACTCACGCGCCTTTCTTTCGCTGCCTGCTTGCGCTGTTGCGGGGCCGGGCTTGGGCTGGTGTTGCTGGTGCTGGTTCTTTTGGCGCCGCAGGCACTGCGCGCCCAGGGGGATGCGCTGTCCATAGGCAGCGAGGCCAGCTATCCGCTGTCGCGCGCTTTCAGCGTGCTGGAAGACCCCACTGCCGCGCTGACGCTGGACCAGGTACTGGCGCCGGCGCAACAGGCGCGCTTCACAACCGTCGCGCAAACCGGCTCTGCCACCAACTTCGGACTGACACGGTCGGCTTTCTGGCTGCGCGTGACGCTGGGGGCGCAGGCCGGTGCCCCTGAACAATGGTTGCTGGAAGTGGCCTACCCGGCGCTCGATCAACTGGAGCTGTATGTCTCCCAGCCCCAGGGCGGTTTTGCGCAGCAGCGCGGTGGCGACTTGTTGCCCTTCGCCAGCCGGGTGGTGCCGCACCGCAACCATGTGTTGCCGGTGGCCTTGCAGCCGGGCCGGGACACCACGCTATATCTGCGCGTGCAGTCGCAAGGCACGCTGTCGGCTCCCGCACGCCTGTGGCAGGCGTCGGCGCTGTGGCGGCATGACCAGTCCGAATATTCGCTGCTGAGCCTGTACTTTGGCTTGCTGATCGGGCTGCTGCTTTACAACCTGCTGCTGTACGGGTCTGTGCGTGACCCTGCGTACCTGATTTATGTCGCCTTTGTCGGCGGCATGGCTGTTGCCCAGGCCGCGCTGACGGGGCTGGGCGCGCAGTTTTTGTGGCCCAACCAGGTCTGGTGGAACAGTGTGTCACCGCCGGTGGGCATGGCGGTTGCGGCGGCTTTCGGCTTGTTGTTCGCGCGCAATTTTTTGGCCAGCGCTGCCCGCATGCCGCGCATGGACCGCTTGATGCTGGCCCTGGTGGGCGGCTGGCTGCTGGCTTTGCTGGCGGCGCTGCTGCTGCCTTACACCGTGTCTTCCTGGATGGTGACCGTGCTGGCGGTGGTCAGCGTCACCACGCTGGTGGTGGCGGGCGTGTTCAGCGTGCGCGCCAAACACCCTGGCGCGCGTTATTTTCTGACGGCCTGGGCGGTGCTGCTGCTGGGCGTGACCACGCTGGTGCTCCACAACACCGGTGTGCTGCCCTCGAACTTGCTGACAGCCAATGCGCTGCTGATTGGCTCGGCGCTTGAGATGGTGCTGCTGTCGTTTGCGCTGGCCGACCGCATCAATGTGGAACGCGCCGAAAAAGAGCAGGCGCAGGCCGCCAGCCTGGCCGACCACGCCATGGTCGAGGCGCTGAGCCAGTCGCAGGAGCGTTACCGCACGGTGTTGCAGGAGCGCGAAACGATTCTTGAAAACTCCATCGTTGGCATCGCCTTCCTGACGCCGGAAGGGCGTTTTCGCTGGGCCAACCAGGCCATGCTCGAGATCTTCGGCGCCGGCGGTCAGCCGCTGACCTCGATGGAGCCGTTTTACCTGTCGCGCCAGGAGTACCTGCGCGTGGGCGGCGAGGTCGCCGACTGCATCCGCGACGGGCGTGCCTACCAGACCGAGATCGAGGTGCGCCAGCACGACGGCACGCGAATCTGGATCTCGCTGTCGGGCAAGGCGGTCAGCCCGCGCGACCTCACGCAGGGCACGGTCTGGGTGATGATGGACATCACGCGGCGCAAGGAGCTGGAGGCCGAATTGCTGCGCACCTCGTCCGAGCGCGAGGCGATTCTCAACAGCGCGCTGGTCGGCATTGTGCTGTCGGTGGCGCGCAAGCACGAATGGGTCAACGACAAGTTCGCGGAGATGGTGGACTACCCGCGTGAGGAGCTGATAGGCCACTCGTCCGAACGCCTGCACACCGACAGTGCAGCCTGGGAGTCCTTCGGGCGGATAGCGCGCGAGGCCTTGCGCGCATCCGGCACCTATGCCTGCGAGCTGCAGCTGCGGCGCCGCTGCGGCGAGCTGTTCTGGGTCCAGATGGGCGGCAACTGCCTGCGCTCGCACGATCCGGAGTCGGGCGTGATCTGGACCTTTCTGGACATCACCGAGCGCAAAAAATCCGAAGAAGACACGCGTGAGGCGCTGGAGCAGCAAAAGGAGTTGAACGCGCTGCGCAGCCGTTTTGTGGCCATGACCAGCCACGAGTTCCGCACGCCGCTGGCCACCATCCTGTCGTCCGGGGAAATCCTCAAACACTATGGCGAGCGCCTGCCGGCCCAGGAAAAATCCGACGCGCTCGACACCATCGCCGCCAGCGTGCAGCGCATGACGCGCATGCTGGACCGGGTGCTGCTGATCGGCAAGGCCGAGGCGCAGATGCTGGAGTTTGAGCCGCGCGTGCTCGACCTGAAAGCCCTGTGCCATCAATTGCTGGAGGAAGCGCGCCAGCAGCAGCCCAGCAAGCTGTGTGAACTTGAGCTGGACTATGCCGCCGGCACCGGGAGCGGCCTGTACGACGAAAAACTGCTCAGGCACATCTTCAGCAACCTGTTGTCCAATGCCCTCAAATATTCGCCGATGGGCGGGCGGGTGCTGTTCAGGGTGTTTGTCGATTCGCAAAACCTGGTGTTCGAGGTGTCGGACCAGGGCATCGGCATCCCCGAGGGTGAACTCGCCCACCTGTTCGAGTCCTTTCACCGCGCCAGCAACGTGGGCAGCATTCCGGGCACCGGCCTGGGCCTGGCGATTGTCAAGAACGCGGTGGACATGCACGGTGGCAGCATCACCGTCAGCAGCCAGGCCGGTGCGGGAAGCTGTTTCACGGTGCGCCTGCCGCGGCCGGCAGCCGCCCCGGACGGCGCGTGAGTTTGATGCCCGCGGTCACGCGCCGTCATCTTCTGCAATGGGCGCTGGCCGGCAGTGCCAGCCAGGCTTTGCCGGCTAGATCCTGGGCTGCGCTGCGGACAGAGGCCAACCCGTTCGGGCTGGGCGTGGCCAGCGGCTCGCCAACCGCGTCGTCCTCGGTACTGTGGACCCGGCTGCTTGTGCCCGCCGGCCAGGGGCCGGCCACTGTGCGCTGGGAGCTGGCGCACGATGAGCAGTTTTCACGGCTGGTCCAATCGGGCCTGACGCAGGCCTTGCCGGAACTGGCCCACTCGGTGCATGTGGAAGTCCAGGGGCTGGAGGCCGATCGCTGGTACTTCTATCGCTTCGTGGCAGGCGAGGCCGTCAGCGCCGTCGGCCGCACGCGTACCTTCCCGGCACCCGATGCGGTGGTGGCGCGGCTGCGGCTGGCTTATGCATCGTGCCAGCGCTGGGAGCACGGCTACTACAGCGCATGGCGGCACATGCGTGAGGAGAACCTTGACCTGGTGATGTTTCTCGGCGACTACATCTATGAGTACCCCAACGCGGCAAATGCGGTGCGTGTGCCGTCCGGGGGATGGGTGCTGACACTGGAGGATTACCGCCAGCGTTATGCGCTGCACCGGGGCGATGCGGACCTGCAGGCCATGCACGCCGCCTGTCCCTGGCTGGTGAGCTGGGACGACCACGAGGTGCAAAACGACTACGCGGGCAACGCCGAGGGAAGCAGCGGGCCACCGGTGGCCGATTTTGGCGCGCGGCGGGCCGCAGCCTACCAGGCGTTTTACGAACACATGCCGGTGCCCGCTGTGGTTCTCACCCGCGCGATGGCAGGCCTCGCCGCCGGCGCCGAGATGCGCATCTACAGCCGCCAGCCCTACGGGCGCCTGGCGTCGTTGGTCATGCTCGATGCGCGGCAGTACAAGCATGCGCAGGTTTGCACCCGCGACGGCAAAAAAGGGTCGGGCACGCTGGACCCGGCCACCTGCGCTTCGTGGAAGGATGCGGCGCGCAGCATGTTGGGTGTGCAACAGGAACGATGGCTTGAGGCTGAGCTCGCGCGGCCCGCCAGCCGTGACCGCCACTGGAACGTGCTGGGGCAGCAATCGCTGTTCGGGCAACGCGACTTCCGGCGCGGGCCGGGGCAGCTGCTCTGGAACGATGGCTGGGACGGTTATGCGGCAGCACGCGCGCGGCTGACGGGCGCGCTGCAAAAACACGGCGTCGCCAACCCGGTATTTCTGGGCGGCGATGTGCACGAAAACTGGGTCGGCCATGTCAAGGCCGATTACGCGGATGCTGCCAGCCCGGCGGTAGGCGTGGAATTTTGCGGCACCAGCATCACCTCACGCTCGGCAGGCAACGACAGGATTCCCGAGATCCTGTCAGAGAACCCGCATTTTGTGTTTGCCGATTCAGAGCGCCGGGGTTATGGCGTGGCGGAATTCACGCCGCGCCAGATGACGACGACCCTGCGCGTGGTCAGCGACGTCACGCGGCAGGACAGCGGCATTGCCTCGCTGGCGCAGTTTTCAGTGCAGGCCGGCCGGCCGGTGATCGAAAAATCCTGAGCCGCCGGGCACCGTGTCAGGTGCTGATGGCGTTGGTGAAGGTCAGGCGGTTGCCGAACGGGTCGCGGATCGACATGTCGATGCTGTCCCAAGCCGTTGTCTCCAGCCCGGGCCGCGCATAAGGGTAGGCCTTGGCGAGCAACTCGGCGTGAAAGGCCGTCAGCTCGTCGGTTTCAATGCGCAGGGCCGCACCGGGGCTGCAGTCGCCATGGTGCTCCGACAGATGCAGCACACAGCCGTCCCGGGACACCTGCAGGTACAGCGGCAGGCCCGGCTCGAAGCGGTGCTCCCAGTCCACCTTGAAGCCCAGAAAATCGACGTAGAACTCCCGGGCCTTGCGCTCGTCAAAAATCCGCAGGATAGGCGTTGTTTTTCCAAAACTCATGCTGCAAGCTCCTCGTCTTCACGCAGGTTGTCACTCAAGAACCCGCCGCTCTGGTGCGCCCACAGCCGCGCGTACAGGCCGCCGCTGGCCAGCAGGCTGCGGTGGTCGCCTTCCTCCACGATGCGGCCCTGGTCCAGCACGATCAGCCGGTCCATCGCGGCAATCGTCGAGAGCCTGTGCGCAATCGCGATCACGGTTTTGCCCTGCATCAGCGTGTCCAGGCTGCCCTGGATCGCGACTTCCACTTCGGAGTCGAGCGCGCTGGTGGCTTCGTCGAGCAGCAGGATGGGTGCGTCCTTGAGCATCACGCGCGCAATCGCGATGCGCTGGCGCTGTCCGCCCGAGAGTTTGACGCCGCGTTCGCCCACATGCGCGTCGTAGCCGGTGCGGCCGTGCGGGTCGCTCAGGTGGGCGATGAAGGCGTCGGCTTCGGCGCGTTCGGCGGCCTGACGAACGTCGGCGTCGCTTGCACCGGGCCGGCTGTAGGCGATGTTGTCGCGCACCGAGCGGTGCAGCAGCGAGGTGTCCTGCGTGACCATGCCGATGTGGCTGCGCAGGCTGTCCTGCGTGGCGCTGGCGATGTCCTGGCCGTCGATCAGGATGCGGCCACCGCTCAAATCATGAAAACGCAGCAGCAGATTGACCAGCGTGGACTTGCCGGCGCCGGAGCGGCCGATCAGGCCGATTTTTTCGCCGGGCCGCACCGTCAGCGTCAAGCCGGCGATCACGCGCGGGCCGCTGGCGCTGTAGTTGAAGTCCACGTCCTCGAAACGGATCTCGCCGCGCGGCACCTCCAGCGTTCGCGCATCGGGCGCATCGACGATGGTGCGCGCGCGCGACAGCGTGTTGATGCCGTCCTGCACCGTGCCCACACTTTCGAACAGGCTGGTGGTTTCCCACATGATCCAGTGCGACATGCCCTGCAGGCGCAGCGCCATGGCGGTGGCCGCCGCCACCGCACCTGCGCCGACCGAACCCAGGGACCACAGCCACAGCGAGGTGCCGGCCATGCCGATGATCAGGCCCATGCTCAGCGTGTGGTTGACGATCTCGAACAGGCTGACCAGGCGC
>JAZKIE010000108.1:0-1937 GCA_040385025.1 Pseudomonadota bacterium
CCCAGCTCACCGTGCGCGCCAGAGGCGCCGACGGCCAGATCGAAACCCATTTCTGTGAACCCATAGGCCACGTGCAGGTCAGCGGCGACTATGTGGAGAGCTGGCAGCCTCAGCCCATGGCCGCAGCCGCGCTGCAAAAAAGCCGCGACATCTGCAAGGCGGTGACCGACAACCTCGGCATCGGCCATGACGGCCAGCCCGGCGGGCTGGGGCTGTTCGGCGTGGAGCTGTTTGTCAAAGGCGACGAGGTCTGGTTCAGCGAGGTCAGCCCGAGGCCGCATGACACCGGCATGGTGACCATGTGTACGCAGTGGCAAAACGAGTTTGAACTGCACGCCCGCGCCATCCTCGGCCTGCCGGTCAACACCGCGCTGAAAAGCCCCGGCGCCAGCGCCGTGATTTACGGCGGCGTCGATGCACAGGGCATCGTGTTCGACGGCGTGGCCGAAGCTCTGCGGGTGCCCAACACCGACATCCGCCTGTTCGGCAAGCCCGAGAGTTTTGTCAAACGCCGCATGGGCGTGGCGCTGGCCTTTGATGCCGATGTGAACACTGCGCGCGACAACGCCAAGCTGGCGGCCTCGCGCGTCAAGCCGCACGTCGCCTGAGGCATGCAGTTTCCGGAACTCGTGAACCTGCTCGGCTGGGCCGACGACTCCACCTTGCGCATGCTGCTGGTTGCAGCGCTCGCGGTGGCGCTGGCCTTGCTGGTGCATGCGGCGGGTTCGGCGCTGGTGCTTCGCCTCACACGCTTCATGCCGGTGGCGGCGGTGGTGGCCCGGCATTGCAGGGCCCCTGCCCAGTTGCTGCTGCCGCTGATCGCCTTGCAGGCGGTGTGGCAGGGCGCGCCCGATGATTTTCCGACGATCTCCGGTATTCGCCATGGCAATGCGCTGCTGCTGTTGCTGGCCCTGACCTGGCTGGGCCTGCGAGCCATTCGCGGCGTGGCCCAGGGCGTGATCGACCGGCATCCGGTCGATGTCGAGGACAACCTGCAGGCGCGCCGCATCCACACCCAGACGCGCATGCTGGCGCGTGCCGCCATGTTTGTGGTGCTGCTGGCGGGCCTGGCGCTGATGCTGATGACTATTCCGGGCGCGCGCCAGTTCGGCGCGAGCCTGCTGGCTTCGGCTGGCGTGGTTGGGCTGGTCGTGGGTATTGCGGCGCGGCCCATCTTCAGCAACCTGATCGCCGGTCTGCAGATTGCGCTGGCCCAGCCGATCCGGATGGACGACGTGCTGGTCGTGCAGGGTGAGTGGGGACGCGTGGAAGAGATCACCGGAACCTACGTGGTGCTCAAGATCTGGGACGAACGCCGGCTCATTATTCCGCTGCAGTGGTTTATTGAAAATCCGTTCCAGAACTGGACCCGCAAAAGCGCCAGCATCATCGGCACGGTGTTCCTCTGGGTGGACTACCGCATGCCGCTGGCACCGCTGCGCGCCGAGGCCCAGCGCGCCTGCGAAGCCTCGCCCGACTGGGACCGGCGCCTGTGCAAGCTGCAGGTGACCGAGGCCGGCGAAAGCGCGATCCAGCTTCGCTTGCTGCTGACTTCTGCCAGTTCGGGGCAGAACTGGGACTTGCGCTGCAGTGTGCGTGAGGCCCTGGTGGACTTCATGCAGCGCGAGTACCCGCAGTACCTGCCGGTGACCCGCGCTGAGGTAAGCGCGCCCCGGACCGACACGCTTTCTTCACTGGATTGAAGCTTCCTGCTTGAGGTCGCACCGTGCGATGATTGCGGGCATCACAAAACGTGATGCTCAAGCCCAAAGAGGAGTTGCATGGAACTGCGCCAGTTGCGTTACCTGGTCCGCGTGATCGAGCTCGGCAGCATCAGCCGCGCTGCGCTGGACCTGGACCTGGTGCAGTCGGCACTGAGCCAGCAGATCAGCCGGCTGGAAAGCGAGCTGTCCACCCGCCTGCTGCAGCGCAGCCCC
>JAZKIE010000109.1:0-7111 GCA_040385025.1 Pseudomonadota bacterium
AAAACGGCTACCCGCTGCGTCTGGTGGTGCCGGGCGTGCAGGGCGTGAGCTGGGTCAAGTATTTGCGCCGCATCGAATTGGGCGACATGCCTTATGCGACCAAGGACGAATCAATTCACTATGTGGACCTGCTGCCTGACGGCACGCACAGGCAGTACACCAGCATCCAGGAAGTCAAAAGCGTGATCACCTCGCCCAGTGGCGGCCAGGTCTTGCTTGAGAAAGGCTTTCACAGCATCACCGGCCTGGCCTGGAGCGGACGCGGCAAGGTCAAACGCGTGGACGTTTCCACCGATGGCGGCAGGAACTGGAAGGCGGCACGCCTCGAAGGCCCGGTGCTGTCCAAATGCCTGACCCGTTTTAATGCCGACTTTGTCTGGGACGGCAAGCCGGCCTTCTTCCAAAGCCGCGCGGTGGACGAAACCGGCCAAATCCAGCCGACCTATGGCGAGTTGCGCAAGGTGCGCGCGTCCCGCAGCATTTATCACAACAACGCGATCCAGTCCTGGGCGCTGGCGGAAAACGGCGAGGTCGGCAATGTCCAGTTGTCTTAAGTCTGCGCTGGCGCTGGCGGTTTTTTGCCTTGTTGGCGCAACGTCTGCAGCGGGACCTGCCGAAAAATTCCCCGGCATAGGCCGCGCTGCGACACCGGCCGAAGTCAAAGCCTGGGACATTGATGTGCGCCCGGATTTCAAGGGTTTGCCCAAAGGCCAGGGGTCGGTGCGCCAGGGCGAGGTGTTGTGGGAGGCGCAGTGCGCGTCCTGCCACGGCAGCTTTGGCGAGTCGTCCGAGATCTTCACGCCGATTGTGGGCGGCACCTCGGCCGAGGACATGCGCGCAGGGCGGGTTGACAGCTTGCTGCCAGGCGCCAACCAGCCGCAGCGCACCACCCTGATGAAGGTCGCCACCTTGTCCACGCTGTGGGACTACATCAACCGCGCCATGCCCTGGAACGCGCCCAAGACGCTGAGCGCCGATGAGGTCTACGCGGTGACGGCCTACATCCTGAACCTGGGCAACATTGTCCCGGCCGAGTTCACGCTGTCAGACGCGAACATCCGCGAGGTGCAGGAGCGTTTGCCCAACCGCAAGGGCATGACCACGGCCCACGCAATGTGGCCGGGCCGGGAACTCGGTGGAGCCGCCCGACCGGATGTGCAGGGCTCCAGCTGCGTGCGCGACTGCAAAAAAGACGTGACCGTGAAAAGCTTTTTGCCCGACTACGCCCGCAATGCCCATGGACAACTGGCCGAGCAGTCGCGCCTGGTCGGCGCCAGCCGCGGTGCGGACACGAGCCGGCCTCCGCATGACAGTTTGTTGTCAAAAGTGCATCCAGCCCTTGCTGTTCATGCGCAAGCAGCTCCTGAAAAGATAGCAAACAAGGCGCCAGCCGGTGCTGCGGGGACCAGCGCCGTGATGCCCTTGCTGCAAAAGAATGCCTGTGTTGCCTGCCACGGCATGGACAGTAAGATGGTGGGGCCATCGTTCAGGGATATAGCCAACAAATATAAAGGCCGCGCCGACGCGGTGAATTACCTGTCGGGCAAAATCAAGGTGGGCGGACAAGGTGTCTGGGGCAATATCCCCATGCCAGCGCAAGCCCTGACGGCGGCGGAGTCTGCCCGGCTTGCCCAATGGCTGGCAAATGATTTTCCCCCTTGAGTTGAGATTTGTCGGGATGGGTGCTCGGGATAACTACCCTGTTCGCGGGCCCAGGTTTTGTGTTCAATCGTGTTCAAGTTTTTAATAAGCTGAAGTTATATCCAAAGGAGTTCAGACCATGGAACGTCGTCATTTTCTAGCCACCGGTTCCGGTGCCACCGCACTCGCGTTGGCCGCCTCGGCCGGGCTGTCGCCCGCGCAGGCGCAAACTGCTGCCGCCTGGAACAAGGTCGCTTTTGAAAGCAAGACGCTGGCCGAAGCCGCCAAAGCCATGGGCGCGACGACAGCGCCAGTTGAAAGCAAGGATTTGATCCTGCAGGCGCCGGAAATTGCCGAAAACGGCAGCGTGGTGCGTGTGGGCGCCCAGAGCAACATCGCCGGCACCACCCAGGTGGCGCTGGTGGTCGAGAAAAACCCGAATGCGCTGGCTGCGCTGTTCGACATTCCCGCAGGCACCGACGCGAATGTGTCGACCAACCTGAAGATGGGCCAGTCGTCCAACGTGTATGCGCTGGCCAAGGCCGGCGACAAGTTCTTCTACTCGGTCAAGGAAGTGAAAGTGACTTTGGGCGGTTGCGGCGGCTGACCGGCTGCGCCTGCAAGTGCTTTAACTCAAACTTTTAGGAAAAATCATGTCAGATCCAATGAGAATCCGGGCCCAGGCCCAAGGCGACAAAACCACGGTACGTGTGCTGGTCAGCCACGAGATGGAAAGCGGTCAGCGCAGGGATGCGGCGGGCAAAGTCGTGCCGGCCTGGTTCATCCAGACCATCAGCGCCACCCACAACGGCAAAACCGTGATGAACGCCCAGTGGGGTCCGGCGGTTTCCAAAAACCCGTTCATGCAGTTCAGCTTCAAGGGCGCCAAGGCCGGTGAAAAAGTCATCGTCAGCTGGGTTGACAGCAAGGGCGAAAAACGCAGCGACGAAGCCGTGATCTCCTGAGATTTCGCGACAGCCACAACTCAAAAAAAACCACGAGGAGCGCACGATGACATTGAAACTGGTGGGACTGTTTGCCCTGGGCTTGCTGCCCGTGCTGGCTGCAGCGCAAAAAACCACGGCCGAGGGCATTGCCGAATACCGGGCCATGCTGGCCGACGGCAACCCGGCCGAGCTTTTCGAAGCCAAAGGCGAGGCCTTGTGGAAACAGGCCCGTGGCCCGAAGAACGCCAGCTTCGCGCAGTGTGACCTGGGCAAGGGCCCCGGTGTCACCAAAGGCGCTTTCGTCGAGCTGCCGCGCTACTTTGCCGATACCGCTCGGGTACAGGACCTGGAGTCGCGCCTGCTGACTTGCATGGAAGTCCTGCAAGGTTTCAATGCCGCAACCATCGCCAAAACACCTTTTGGCCGTGACGAGCAGAAAAACATCGAATCGCTGGTGGCCTATATCTCGGGCGAATCGCGCGGCATGAAGTTCAACCTGCCGCAGGCTCATTCCCAGGAAAAACTGATGTACGCGGTCGGCAAGCAGGTGTTTTACCAGCGCGGCGGGCCGTATGACTTTTCCTGCGCCTCCTGCCACGGCGAAGACAACAAGCGCGTGCGCCTGCAGGACCTGCCCAACCTGACCAAGAACCCCGGCGCCGGCGACGGCTTTGGCGCCTGGCCGGCCTACCGGGTCTCCAGCGGCGACCTCTGGAGCATGCAGCGCCGCCTGAACGATTGTTATCGCCAGCAGCGCTTCCCGTTTCCCGGCTATGCCTCGGACGTGACCATTGCGCTCGGCGTCTACATGGGCGTGAACGGCAAGGGCGGTGTCTCCACCGCGCCCGCCCTCAAGCGTTGAACCGAGCAGGACATCATGATGAAAAAAACCTATAAACAAGCGGGCCTGCTGGCCCTGACCGCGCTGCTGGCCAGTTGCGCCACCGGCCCTTCGCCGCAGGATGTGGCCGAAGCGACGCAAAAAGTGCTGAAGTCCTCGTTCCGGGACCAGGGCATCGCCACAACCGCCTGGCTGGACCAGGACGCCTCCAACAAGAACTGCTCGGAAGCGCAGGGCGCGGCGCTGGACGACAAGCTGGCCAAATCGATTGAGGAAGCCAACCTCAAAACCGTGAAGATGCCCACGGATGGCAAATTCATCGGCGACTGGAAAGAGGGTGAAAAAATTGCCCAGAACGGCCGTGGCATGACCTGGAGCGATGCGGCCGGCTCGGCCAATGGCGGCAGTTGCTACAACTGTCACCAGGTCAGCAAGGAAGAACTGTCGTTTGGCTCCATTGGCCCCAGCCTGTACAACTACGGCAAGCTGCGTGGCGTGGCGGACCCGGCGGCGGCGGCCAGCAAACCCATCGTGGACTACACCTGGGGCAAGCTGTGGAACGCCAAGGCCTACAACGCCTGCTCCGGCATGCCGCGCTTCGGTCATGCGGGCATCCTGAACGAAGCCCAGTTGCGTCATGTGATGGCGCTGCTGCTGGACCCGGCGTCACCTGTCAACAAGTGATGTGTCAGTGATTTGCGAGTGATGTAACGCTCATTTCGGCCTCTAGCCCATATCTGACGGGCGTGAGCAGCTATCAAATTTATAGTAAATTCAACAGGTGCCTGGCCTGCCGGGCAGGATGAGCAACGCCATGAATCTGTCCCGCCGCGAGTTTTCTTCCGTCATGGCTGCCGCCCTGGCTGCCGGTTTTCCCATGCATGGCAGCGCCCATGCGGCGAAAGCGGGCAGCCTGTACGAGGTGCCGCGCTCGGGCAATGTGCATCTGCTGCACATGACCGACTGTCACGCCCAGTTGATGCCGTCTTATTTTCGGGAGCCCTCGGTCAATCTGGGTGTGGGCGCGATGCAGGGCAAGCTGCCGCACCTGGTGGGCGAGCATCTTCTCAAAGCTGCGCACATCAAGGCCAATACGCCCGAGGCCCATGCCTTCACTTACATCAACTTCGAGCGGGCGGCCCGCCAGTACGGCAAGGTGGGAGGCTTTGCCCATCTGGCCACCCTGGTCAAACAGCTCAAGGCGGGGCGCCCCGGCGCCTTGCTGCTCGACGGTGGCGACACCTGGCAGGGCAGTGCCACCGCACTGTGGACCCAGGGCCAGGACATGGTGGATGCCGCCAAACTGCTGGGCGTGGATGTGATGACCGGCCACTGGGACTTTACCTATGGCGAGCAGCGCATCAAGACCATCGTGGAGAAGGACTTCGCCGGCAAGGTGGAGTTCGTCGCGCAAAACGTCAAGACCAGCGATTTCGGCGACCCGGTGTTCAAGCCCTATGTCATCAAGGAAATGAACGGCGTCGCCGTGGCCATCGTCGGCCAGGCCTTTCCTTACACACCGATTGCCAACCCGGCCTGGCTCACGCCGAACTGGACTTTCGGCATCCGCGAAAGCGAGATGCAGGAAACCGTCAACGAAGCCCGTGCCAAAGGCGCGCAGGCGGTCGTGCTGCTGAGCCACAACGGCATGGACGTGGACCTCAAGATGGCCTCACGCGTGACCGGCATCGACGCCATTCTGGGCGGCCACACGCATGACGGTGTGCCGGT
Organism: Pseudomonadota bacterium; assembly: GCA_040385025.1. Lineage (GTDB taxonomy): Bacteria > Pseudomonadota > Gammaproteobacteria > Burkholderiales > Burkholderiaceae_C > Polaromonas. The sequence continues at coordinate 5,161 of JAZKIE010000109.1, forward strand.
GCCGGTGATCGTCAAGAATCCGGGCGGCCAGACCATCGTCACCAACGCCGGCAGCAACGGCAAGTTTCTTGGCGTGCTGGACCTGGACGTCAAGGACAAAAAGGTCGTCGGCTTCACCTACCGCCTGCTGCCGGTGTTCTCAAAACTGTTGCCGGCCGATCCGGCCATGAGCAAACTGATCACCAGCATTCGCGCGCCTTACGAGGCCAAACTCTCGGAAAAACTGGCAGTGACTGAAGGCACGCTGTTTCGCCGCGGCAACTTCAACGGCACGTTTGACCAGCTGATCCTCGATGCGCTGATGGAAGTGCGCGGCGCCGAGATCGCTTTTTCACCGGGCTTTCGCTGGGGCACCTCGCTGCTGCCCGGCCAGGCGATCACGCGCGAACACCTGATGGACCAGACTGCCATCACTTACCCGTGGACCACCTTGACCGATATCCGCGGCGACATGATCAAGACCATTCTGGAGGACGTGGGCGACAACCTGTTCAACCCCGATCCCTATTACCAGCAGGGCGGCGACATGGTGCGTGTCGGCGGGCTCAGCTACACCTGCGAGCCCGGAGCCAAGATGGGCGCACGCATCCAGAACATGCGCCTGGGCGGCAAACTCATTGAAGCCGACAAGACCTACAAGGTGGCTGGCTGGGCGCCTGTGGCCGAGGCCAGCAAAAATGCCGGCCCGCCGGTCTGGGAGCTTGTCGAGACATGGCTTCAAGCGAAAAAAGTCATCAAGCCGCCCAAACTCAATGTGCCCGGTCTGGTCGGCGTTGCCGGTAATCCCGGCCTGGCCTGAAGCCCTGCAAATCACAGCCTGTTGACGGCCTCGTGACAAAACCCGGACGCCTTTGTGGTGGGCCGGGTTTTGTCCTTGGGGTATTCGATGGCACAATCGAGGCTGTTTCTGAAGGCCCTTCCTTGCCACAGTCGCATCCGCTAATCGGTCCAGCCGTGTTGCGGAAGGTTAATCAACCAGCCACATCCTGCTGTGGTCAGCTAATGTTTCCCCAAGGGAAACGGAGGTCAGCGTAATGAGTTCAGTCCCGGCGGCATCGTCCGTCTATTCGGCCTATCAGGGCAACACCTATCTCTTCGGCGGCAATGCGCCCTATGTCGAAGAGATGTACGAAAACTACCTCGCCAACCCCGGCAGCGTGCCCGACAACTGGCGCGAGTATTTCGACGCCCTGCAAAACGTCCCCGCCGTTGATGGCAGCAATGCCAAGGACGTGCCGCACCTGCCGGTCGTCAATGCCTTTGCCGAGCGCGCCAAGCAGGGCCAGACCAAGGTCGTTCTTGCCAGCGGTGCCGATTCCGAAATGGGCCGCAAACGCACGGCCGTGCAGCAACTGATTGCCGCTTACCGCAACGTCGGCGCCCGCTGGGCCGACCTCGATCCGCTCAAACGGGCTGAACGCGACAACATTCCCGAGCTGGACCCGTCGTTTTACGGTTTCAGCGATGCCGACCAGGAAACGGTGTTCAACACCAGCAACACCTTCTTCGGCAAAGACACCATGAGCCTGCGCGAGCTGCTCAATGCGCTGCGCGAAACCTATTGCGGCACCATCGGTACCGAGTACATGTACATGACCGACCAGGCGCAGAAGCGCTGGTGGCAGCAAAAGCTCGAGAGCATCCGCAGCAAGCCCAATTTCACCAAGGAAAAAAAGCTGCACATCCTGGACCGACTCAGCGCGGCCGAAGGCCTGGAGCGGTTCCTGCACACCAAATATGTCGGCCAGAAGCGTTTCTCGCTTGAAGGCGGTGAAAGCTTCATCGCCAGCATGGACGAGTTGATCCAGCGCAGCGGCAGCATAGGCATCAAGGAAATCGTGATCGGCATGGCGCACCGCGGCCGCCTGAACGTGCTGGTCAATTCACTGGGCAAGGTGCCGGCCAATCTGTTTGCCGAGTTTGACCACACCGCGCCGGAAGACCTGCCCAG
>JAZKIE010000110.1:0-11477 GCA_040385025.1 Pseudomonadota bacterium
AGAAGGCCTGGTTCTGCTTGCGCACCTCGGCATCCGGGTGGTGGTGCGAGGCGTCATAGGCCGCAGCCGCCACCGAAGCCATCGCGCGGCAACCTTCGGTGTAGGCGCGCATGGTCATCAGCATGCGTTTCACGTCGGGGTGGTGGATGATGGGTGCGCTCGCATTGATCGAGCCATCGACCGGTCGGCTCTGCACGCGGTCCTTCGCAAAGGTCACGGCCTTCTGGTAAGCGCGCTCGGCGATCGCGATGCCCTGCATGCCGACGGCGTAACGCGCCGAATTCATCATGATGAACATGTATTCGAGGCCACGGTTTTCCTGGCCGACGATGTAACCCACGGCGCCACCATGATCACCATACTGGAGAACAGCGGTCGGCGAGGCCTTGATGCCCATCTTGTGCTCAATGCTGACGCAGTGCACATCATTGCGTGCACCGAGAGCGCCATCCTTGCCGACCATGAACTTGGGCACAACAAACAGGCTGATGCCCTTGACACCTTCGGGCGCACCGGTCACGCGCGCCAGCACGAGGTGCACGATGTTCTCGGCCATGTCGTGTTCACCATAGGTGATGAAAATTTTAGTGCCGAAGACCTTGTAGCTGCCGTCGGGCTGGGGCTCGGCACGGCTGCGCACCATGGCCAGATCGGAGCCGGCCTGCGGCTCGGTCAGGTTCATGGTGCCGGTCCACTGGCCACTCACCAGTTTTTCCAGGTAGACCGCCTTGAGCTCGTCGGAGCCGGCCGTCAGCAAGGCCTCGATCGCGCCGTCCGACAGCAGCGGGCACAGCGCAAAACTCATGTTGGCCGAATTCAGCATCTCGCCGCAGGCCGCGCCTATGGTCTTGGGCAGGCCCTGGCCGCCAAAATCCAGCGGGTGCTGCAAACCCTGCCAGCCGCCCTCAGCGTATTGTTTGTAGGCCTGCTTGAAGCCGGGTGTCGTGGTGACCACGCCGTCTTTCCAGCTCGAAGGATTTTTGTCGCCCTCCCAGTTCAGCGGCGCGAGCACGCCCTCATTGAACTTGGCGCATTCTTCCAGCACCGCCTGCGCCGTCTCGAAACCGGCCTCTTCAAAACCGGGGATCTGCGCCACGGCATCAATGTCGGCCAGGTGTTTGATGTCAAACAGCATGTCCTTGAGGGGGGCTTTGTAGCTCATGTCTTGTCTCCGCAAATATCGTTCGCCCCGCACAGTCGGCGGGCACAAAAAAGGGCGCCGTTGCGACGCCCTTTGTTCTTTTTTTACAGTGCTTTCACCAGCTCCGGCACGGCCGCGAACAGGTCAGCCTCCAGACCGTAATCGGCCACGCTGAAAATCGGTGCTTCCGGGTCCTTGTTGATCGCGACGATCACCTTGGAGTCCTTCATGCCGGCCAGATGCTGGATCGCGCCGCTGATGCCGGCGGCGATGTAGAGCTGGGGCGCGACGATCTTGCCGGTCTGGCCAACCTGCCAGTCGTTGGGCGCGTAACCTGCGTCCACCGCAGCGCGCGAGGCGCCCAGGGCGGCGCCCAGCTTGTCGGCCAGCGGCGTCATGACTTCGTTGAATTTCTCGGCGCTGCCCAGCGCACGGCCACCGCTGACGATGATCTTGGCGGCGGTCAGCTCGGGACGGTCGCTCTTGGCAATTTCGCTGCCGACAAACACCGACTTGCCGCTGTCGGCAACGCCTGTGACCACGTCAATCGCAGCAGAACCGCCGGTGGCGGCAGCTCCGTCAAAACCGGTGGTGCGCACGGTGATGACCTTGGTGGCGTCCAGGCTCTGCACGATGGCAATCGCGTTGCCGGCGTAGATCGGGCGCTCAAAGGTGTCGGCAGCATCAACCTTGGTGATGTCGGAGATCTGGCCGACATCGAGCAGCGCAGCGACGCGCGGCGCGATGTTCTTGCCCGAGGCCGTGGCCGGGAACAGGATGTGCGAGTAGCTGCTGGCCAGGGCGATCACCTGGGCGGCCATGTTTTCAGACAAGCCGTGTTCAAAATGTGCGCCATCCACATGGATGACCTTGGCAACGCCGGCGATCTGGCTGGCGGCCTGGGCGGCGGGGCCGGCATTGAGGCCGGCCACCAGCACATGCACGTCGCCGCCGCACTGGGCGGCTGCGGTGACGGTGTTCAGGGTGGCGGGGCGGATGCTGGCGTTGTTATGTTCTGCGATGACGAGTGCGGTCATGGTATGACTCCTGGAGAAATTCGGATTAAGACGCTGTACGTGTAGGGCTTTGATTCATCGACCGGTCGATCCCCGCGCAGCGGGGCCCCTCGCCCGGGATTCCATCAAAGGACTTTGGCTTCGTTGCGCAGCTTGTCCACCAGCGTGGCGACGTCGGGCACCTTGATGCCGGCGCTGCGTTTCGGCGGCTCGCTGACCTTGAGCGTTTTCAGGCGCGGCTTGACATCGACGCCGAGGTCTTCCGGCTTGAAGTTGTCGAGCTGCTTTTTCTTGGCCTTCATGATGTTGGGCAAGGTCACATAACGCGGCTCGTTCAGGCGCAGGTCGGTGGTGATGATGGCTGGCAAAGTCAGGGACAGGGTCTCCATGCCACCGTCGACCTCGCGCATGACGACGGCCTTGCCGTCGGCCACATCGACCTTGGAAGCAAAAGTCGCCTGGGGCCAGCCCAGCAGGGCCGCCAGCATCTGGCCGGTCTGGTTGCAGTCGTCGTCGATGGCCTGCTTGCCCAGAATCACCAGTTGCGGCTGCTCTTTCTCGACCAGGGCCTTGAGCAGTTTGGCCACGGCCAGCGGCTGAAGCTCTTCGGTGGTCTCGACCAGGATGGCGCGGTCGGCGCCTATGGCCATGGCGGTGCGCAGGGTTTCCTGGCACTGGGCGACGCCGCAGCTCACGGCGATGACCTCGGTGGCCACACCTTTTTCCCTGAGCCGCGTGGCTTCTTCAACAGCAATCTCGTCAAACGGGTTCATGCTCATCTTGACGTTGGCAATATCGACGCCAGTGCCATCGGATTTGACGCGAACCTTGACGTTGTAGTCGACAACACGTTTGACGGGGACCAGGACCTTCATGAGAGAACTCCAGAGTTATTGATTGACGTTCACGTAAAGCGTTTGATTCTATGCTGCACATGCACAACATCCCGTGGACCCCGGCCTGCGGGGGTCATTGCGGGGGTACATCACAAAATAGAACGACCGTTCTTTTTCATTATAAAGACCGATGGGGACCGAATTAGAGCCATTGGCCCAATGCACTGTTGCCCCGGCGACAATTGCCATCCGTCAATTAACAGACCGTTGGGTCGGTTAATTGGGGTAAACAGGGACAGACCGTCCTGAGCCGCTGACATAAAGTCACAGTTCCGGATGAAACAGCGGCTTCACACCGCCGGATCGTCCCCACGAGTAATCTGGTCAGCCTGCTGACCGTTCCGGAGCATTGAATGAAGATCAAACCCATCGCCGCCGCGCTGCTGACCGTCTGCAGCGGTCTCGCCTCCGCCCAAACCGTGCTGACCGTTTCGAGCTGGTTGCCGCCCACCCACTCGCTGAGCATGGCGCAAAAGGAATGGTGCGACCTGCTGGAGAAAAACACGGCCGGCAAAATGAAGTGCAACATCCTGCCACGCGGTGTGACGGCTGCGCCCGGCACCATGGACGCCATCAAAAACGGCCTGGCCGATGTGTCTTACACCGTGCACGGCTACACGCCGGGACGTTTCCTCTATACCCAGATGTCCGAGTTCCCCTTCCTGGGCAACACCTCGGAGCCGATTTCGGTGGCCTTCAACAAGGTGGCCTTCAAGAACCCGCAATTCCTGTCCGAGCACCAGGGCGTCAAGGTCATCTCTTTCTTCACGCACGGCCCCGGCATTGTGTTCAACACCAAGCGGCCGGTCACCAGCGTCGAAGAGCTCGGTGGCCTGAAGTGGCGCGTGGGCGGCGGCATGGTCAATGAGATCTCCAAAGTGCTGAACATGAATGTCACGCTCAAACCCGCACCCGACTCCTACGAGTTGCTGTCCGGCGGCGTCATGGACGGCACCCTGTTTCCGGCGGAATCCACCGAGTCCTTCAGGATCGACAAACTGATCAAACATGCCACGATGTTTCCGGGTGGCCTGTACAACACCAGCTTTGTGTTCATGATGAACCAGGGCAAGTACGACAAGCTCAGCGCCGACGAAAAGAAAGCCGTTGATGCGATCTCCGGCGAAGTGGCTGCGCGCATGTTCGGCCGCGGCTGGGACAAGGTGGACCGCCGCGCGATGGCGCTGATGCAGGCCAACAACGTGCAGATCGTCAAGGCCGACGCAAAATTCGTCGCTGACGTCAAAACCAAAACGGCTCCGCTGGAGCAGAAGTGGATCAAGGACGCCGAGGCCAAGGGCATGAAAGATGCCGCCAAGGTTCTGGCCGAGTTCCGCGCCGAAATCGCCCGCCAGGAAAAATAAACCCTTCCCTGACAGCTCTGCAAGCGCGGCCTCATGGACAATGAGGCCGCGTTTTTTATGGATTGAGGCAAAGATTGAACAAGCTGATTGAAACCGTGTGCGGCCTGCTGGCCGCCGCCGCCCTGTTCGCCATCATGGCACTGACTTTTTTTGATGTCGGCGGGCGCAAGCTGCTGTCCAACTCGATCACCGGCTCGCTCGAACTCACAGAACTGCTGATGGTGGTGGTGATTTTTGCCGCCCTGCCGCTGGTGTCCCTGCGCGGCGAACATGTGGTGTTCGACTCGCTGGACCACTACCTGCCGCAAGGCCTGCGCAAGATCCAGCGCGCGCTGATGCAGGCCGTCTGCGCGGCGACCTTGCTGGGTCTGGGCTGGTTGATGTGGCAAGTTGGCGGCCAGTACCTGGAAACCGGTGAAACCACAGCCCAGCTCAAAATTCTGAAAGCGCCCTTTATGTACGGCATGGCCGCCTTGTGTGCGGTCGCCGGGCTGATCCACCTGGGCCTGGCGTTCCGGCCGTCTGCGGCTGAAGAAGCTGGCGAAGGAGCCACGCTGTGACCGAAGCCCTGCTTGGTTTTGCCGCGATTTTTGTGCTGGCGCTGATGCGCCTGCCGCTGGCCTTTGCCATGGGCCTGGTCGGTATCGTCGGCATGGGCCTGACGCGCGGCTGGCTCCCGGCCCTGGCCAGCACCGCCCAGGTGGTGCATGAGACCGGCTTTGCCTACACGCTGTCGGTGATTCCGCTGTTTATCCTGATGGGCAATTTTGTCGCGAAGGCCGGTCTGGCCCACGAACTCTTTCATGCGGCCTATGCCTTCATCGGCCACCTGCGCGGCGGTCTGGCCCACGCCACCGTGATGGCCTGCGCCGGCTTCGGCGCGATCTGTGGCTCATCGATTGCGACCGCTGCCACCATGAGCAAGGTCGCTTATCCGTCGATGAAAAAGCTTGGCTACAGCGACTCCTTGTCGACCGGCGTGATCGCCGCAGGCGGCACCCTGGGCATCATGATTCCGCCCTCGACCATCATGGTGATTTACGGCATCGTGACGGAAACCAACATCGGCAAGCTGTTCGCCGCAGGGGTGCTGCCCGGAATCATGACCGCCGTGCTGCTGATGCTGGCGGTTCTCTTCATGACCTTCATGGATCCCGAGCATGCGCCGGCCGGCGAAAAAACCTCCTGGCCTGATCGCTGGAAAGCCCTGCGCGGCATCTGGGGCGTGCTGCTGCTGATGCTGCTGGTCCTGGGTGGCATTTACGGCGGCGTGTTTACGGCCACCGAAGGGGCGGGCATAGGTGCGGCGGGCGCTTTCCTGTTCGCGCTGGCACGGCGCCGGCTGACGGTCAAGGCGACGCTCGAAGTGCTGGTGGAATCGGCGCGAACCACGGCCATGCTGTTTACGCTGCTGATTGCAGCCACGATTTTCGCCAACTTCATGAACTTCACCTCCATGCCCGGCGACTTGAAGGAATGGATCACGCACCTCGGACTCCCGCCGGTGATGATTGTCGGCGCCATGATGCTGATCTACGTGATCCTGGGCACCGTCATGGAAGAACTCACCATGGTGCTGCTGACCATTCCTCTGTTTTTCCCGATCGTGATGGCTCTCGGCTTTGATCCCGTGTGGTTCGGTGTGCTGATCGTCATGGTGATCCAGATCGGCCTGATCTCGCCGCCGGTTGGCATGAACCTGTTTGTGCTCAACACCCTGCTGCCCCGCGTCGGTCTGGGCAACATCTTCCGCGGCGTCTGGCCCTTTGTTTTCATGCAGATCGTGGCGCTGTGCCTGTTGCTGGCCTTCCCGTGGCTCAGCCTGTGGCTGCCTTCGTTTATGAAGTAGTGGCTTAGGCGGCCGTCGCGCGCTGCAGCACGATGCCGGGTGCGCGGATCGCGATCCCGGCTTCACCCAGCGTCCGCAAGATTGCCAGGTTGATGGTGGACCGCAACGCCAGCGCACCGGTTTCGGGGTTGGTGATCCAGTAGCTCAGCGTGAATTCGAGTCCCTCGGCGCCGAAGCCTGACAGGGCCGCAAAGGCGGCGGGGTCCTTCAACACGCGTTCCTGTCCATCGGCCGCCTCAACCAGCAAACGCATCACGCGGTCCACATCGCTGCCATAGTCCACCGACAGCACGGTGGTCTGGGCCGCACGCGGATCGCCGCGCGAGATGTTTTCGACGCGGTTGATCACCAGCATTTCGTTGGGCACGATGGACTCGCGGCCATTGAGTGCGCGAATCACGCTGTAACGCGCATTGATGTCGCTGATCCGGCCTTCGTAGTTGTCGACCTTGATGGTGTCGCCGATGCGCAGTTGCCGCTCGGCCAGGATCACAAAACCGCTGACATAGTTGGACGCCAGCTTCTGCAGACCGAAACCGACACCGACACCGATGGCGCCGCCGAGCACGGACAGCGCGGTCAGGTCAATGCCAACGGCCGACAGCGCCACCAGCAGGCCGACAAACATCAGCAGCGCACGCGTGGCATTGCTGAGCGCCTTGCGCAGCGACAACTGGCTGCCGGTGGCCGATTTCAGCAGCCGCATCTCGATGGCCGACGATATCCACAAGGTGATGATCAGCACGATGCAGGCGGTGACACCGCCTTCGAGAATCGTCCGGACCGACAGCGTGGCGTCGCCTACCTTCCAGCGGATGTCGTCGAGCTCCTCCAGCACCAGCGGCAACAGGCCGCTGACCCACAGCACCATGGCGAGCCAGGCGAACCAGGAAATGCTGCGTTCGAGAATCCGCACCACAGGCGCATCCACAAACACCACCTGCAAGACCTTGACGCCCAGGCGAATGACCGCCAGCGCCACCAGCACCGGAATGGCGATCTTGAACACCGCCACCGGCAACCAGCGCGCCAGCAGCATGAAGGACACATAGGCCAGGCACAAAAGCAGCAGCGGATACATCACGCCGTCAATGATCTGCCGGCCGAACCAGATCGAGCGCTCGTCGGGCATGCCGCTGGCGCGGCGCACCCCCCAGACCAGCGCCCAGGCCAGGCCCGCGCAGCCCAGCAACACGGCCAGTTCAGCCAGCGCACTGGGCTGGGCGATGGTGGCCAGCCACGAATCAAGGTCTTCGATGCGGGCGCTGGGTTTTACTGTGGCCATAAGGGCTTCCTCTTGTCGATAAAGGCCTGCACACCTTCCTGCGCCACGGGATGCACCATGTTGCAGGCCATGGCCTGCCCGGCCAGTTGGTAGGCGGCGGCGATGCCGGTTTCGCGCTGCTGGTAAAACAGCGCCTTGCCCATGGCCACGGCCTCGCGGGGTTTGGCCAGAATGGACGCCACCATCTGTTCGACGGCGGCATCGAGTTCCTCCAGCGGCACCACCCGGTTGACCAGGCCGCGGGTGCGCGCTTCGTCAGCCGTGATGAAACCACCGGTCAACAGCATCTCCATGGCCTGCTTGGCGGGTATGTTGCGCACCAGCGGCACGCTGGGCGTGGCGCAGAACAGGCCCACGTCGATACCGTTGACGCCAAAGGTCGCAGGGCTGCCGGCAATCGCCAGGTCGCATTGCGCGACCAATTGGCAGCCGGCCGCCGTGGCCACGCCCTGCACCCGGGCCAGCACCGGCACCGGCAGGTTCTGGATGGCCAGCATCATGCGGGTGCATTGCGCAAACAGCTTCTGGTAGTAAGCCAGCTCGGGCTGCGCGCGCATTTCCTTGAGGTTGTGGCCGGCGCAAAAAGCCTTGCCCTGCGCGGCCAGCACCACGATGCACGCCTGCGGGTCTGCGGCCACCGCATCAAGCGCGGCCTGCAACGCAGCCAGCATCTCTTCGCTCAGGGTATTGAAGACGTCGGGGCGATTGAGTGTGAGCCGGTGCACACCGCGCTCGTCGCGGCTGTGTAGCACCGCATCGGTCATCGCTTGCATACGCATCTCCGACACGAACTACAGATCAGCCAGCACGCGAATATGCGCTTCCACACTGCGTGCCAGGGCCTGGAGGTTGTAGCCACCTTCGAGCGAGGAGACGATGCGCCCGCCCGCGTGGCGGTGTGCAACATCCTTGATGCGCCGGGTGATCCAGGCATAGTCCTGCTCGTCCAGGCCAAGCTGACCGAGGTCGTCATCGCGGTGTGCGTCGAAGCCGGCGCTGATAAAAATCATCTCGGGCTTGAACGCTTCCAGCCGCGGCATCCACATCGCCTCGATCATGTCGCGCACGGCCGCGCCCTTGGTGTAGGCAGGCACCGGGATGTTCACCATGTTGTCGCCGCCCTGCGTGCCGCCGTGCGGGTAAAACGGGTGCTGGAAAAAACTCACCATCAGGATGCGCTCATCGCCGCGGATGATGTCTTCGGTGCCGTTGCCGTGGTGCACGTCGAAGTCCACAATCGCGACCCGTTCCAGCCCGTGCCGCTCAAGCGCATATTTTGCGGCGATGGCCACGTTGTTGAAAAAGCAAAATCCCATGGCGCGGTCGTGACAGGCATGGTGGCCGGGCGGCCGCACCGCACAGAAAGCGTTCTCAACCTCACCGGCCATCACCGCATCAGTGGCAGCCAGTGCCGCGCCGGCACCGCGCAGGATGGCGTTCCAGGTGAAGGCATTAAGCGACGTGTCGGGATCAATCTGGGCGTATTGCGGACCACCCGCGAAGGCGTCGTCGGCGAGCTGGTCACCCAGGCCGCGGATGGCAGCAATCATCATGCGGTCATGGCCAAGCTCCACATCGCCCAGCGAGGCCAGCGGTGCTTCGCGCCGATCCAGCGCATCGCCAACACCGGTGATCAGCAGCCGGTCTTCAATCGCATCAAGCCGCTCCGGGCACTCCGGATGGCCCGCTCCCATCTCATGTTTGCGGCAGTCGGCGTGGGTGAAATACGCAGTGGCATTCATAACGGAAATTTTTGCGGTAAGGTTGATGGCATGAACGCGAAACAAAAAATTCAGGCGCTTTTAAATCAGCTTAACACGGTCATTGTGGGCAAGCCGGCGCAGGTCCAGGACTGCGTGGCCTGCCTGCTGGCCGGCGGGCATTTGCTGATTGAAGATGTGCCCGGCGTCGGAAAAACCACGCTGGCGCACGCCCTGTCGCGCTCCTTCGGCCTGCAGTTTTCGCGGGTGCAGTTCACTGCCGATCTGATGCCCAGCGATCTGACCGGCGTGTCGATTTACGAGCGTCAGAAGGAAAGTTTTGTGTTCCACCCCGGCCCGGTGTTTGCCCAGGTGCTGCTGGCCGACGAGATCAACCGCGCCAGCCCGCGCACGCAAAGCGCCTTGCTCGAAGCCATGGAGGAAAAACAGGTGACTGTCGAGGGCGAAACCCGTCCGCTGCCCGTGCCTTTTTTTGTGATCGCCACGCAAAATCCGCACGATCAGCTGGGCACCTATTCACTGCCGGAATCGCAACTGGACCGTTTCCACATGCGCATTTCGCTGGGTTATCCGGACCGCGCCGCCGAAAGGCTGCTGCTGGGCGGCAGCGACCGCCGGGATATGGTCGACAAGCTCGAAACCCTGTTGACACCCCACGACCTGCTGGATTTGCAGCAGGAAGTGCTGCAGGTGCATGCGGCCGAGCCCTTGCTCAATTACCTGCAGGACCTGATCGCGGCCACACGTTCGGGCCAATGGTTTTTGCAGGGCCTGAGCCCGCGCGCCGGCATTGCGGTGATGCGCGCCGCCCGCGCCCAGGCCTTTCTGAGCGGCCGCGACTATGTGGCGCCCGACGACATCGTGGCCGTCCTGCCGCAAACCGCCGCGCACCGCCTGATGCCGGTCACCAGCGCCGGCCGCGGCGCGGTCGAGCAGGTGCGGGCCATGCTTGAGGCTGTGCCTCTGCCATAGTCATGAATCCCCCCCGAAGCGCCTTCGGCGCCTCCCCCCAAGGGGGGCGCCACCAGCGGCCCGGCAAAGCCGGTTCCGCGGTGGCCCGCGACTGGAATCCTTTGACCCTCGTGCGCCGCAGATTTCAACAATGGTGGCAAAGCCGCCTGCCGCTGAGCGACAGCCTGCTGCTGACCCAGCGCAATGTCTACATCCTGCCGACGCGGCCTGGCCTCATGCTGGCGCTGACGCTGCTGGTGCTGCTGGTCGCTTCCATCAACTACCAGCTCAACCTGGGCTACCTGCTGACCTTTTTGCTGGCCGGCAGCGCCGTCATCGGCATGCATGTGTGCCACGGCACATTGCGCGGCCTTGTTATGAATTTGATAGCACCTCCCGCCCAGTACGCAGGAGCTGCAGCCATTTTTGATGTCAAACTCACAAACACCCGGCGCGCTGTCCGCCACGGCATCGGCCTGAGTGTGCTGAACCCGCCCGGCGTGAAAAGCGGGCTGCACTGGGCCTGGACCGACGTGCCGGCCGAAGGCAGCAGCACCGTTCAGGTGGCTTTCACGCCGTCCCGGCGCGGCCTGCACCGGCTGCCCACCCTGACCGCCGAAACCCGTTTTCCGCTGGGCACCTTCCGCGTCTGGACCATCTGGCGGCCTGCCGCGCAGGTACTGATCTACCCCGCGCCGGAGCGCCAGCCCCCACCGCTGCCGCCCGGTGAGCCCCGCTCGGGCGCAGCCAGCGCCACAGCCCGGGTGCACAGCAGCGGTGACTTCGACAGCGTGCGCAGCTACCGGCGCGGCGACCCGCTCAAACTGGTGATGTGGAAAAAAGCCGCCAAGGCCGACGAACAGGGCAACGGGCTGGTGGTGCGTGATGCCCAGCAGGCCCAGCGCCATGAACTCTGGCTGGATTTTGTGCAGGCTGGTTCGCTGGACACCGAAGGCCGGCTGGCCCGGCTGTGCGCGTGGGTGCTGCAGGCCGACAAGCTGGGCCTGAGCTATGGCCTGAGGTTGCCGGGGGTGCAGATCAAGCCTTCCAGTGGGGAGGCGCACAAACGGCTTTGCCTGGAGGCGCTGGCGTTATGTTGACTTGCCCTGGCATCCCTGCAGGCGGCGCGAACCGGCCCGCCCCCGTTCGGGCGGAGCGTGTCGAAGCGGTCTTTGCTTCGGACATTCGTAGCTTGCCAACAAGCCGGGGGTTGCCCGGCGGCAACTCACTTTTCTTTTGCGTCGCCAAAAGAAA
>JAZKIE010000111.1:0-3628 GCA_040385025.1 Pseudomonadota bacterium
ATCTCTTCGAAGTCGCCCGAATGGTAGGCCCGCGGCGCGTGGTTGAGTTCGCCCGAACAGCCACGAAAATGCGGCACGGCGCAGGCCCAGCCGCGTACTCGCGCAACATCGGCAAAGGCTTCGGCATAGTGGCTGGCCGAGGAACCTTCGAGGCCGTGAAACACCACGAGAAGAGGCACCCCGACACTTGCCGTTTCGACGGCATGCTGCGCAAAATCGACATCCACAAAATCGTTATCGGGCGTGACCCAGCGCTCACGCCGGAAGCTGGGCGCCTCAGCCAGATAACGCTGCGAACGCAGGGCCGCGTAAATGGTTTGCAGGTTGCCGCCAGGCAACCACCACGGGGCTTGGTAAATCATGGGCACAGCAGCACGCTCAATGCAGCACTTGCGGGCTGTCTGAGACTTCCTGCATTTCGCGCGGCGTGCCGGGGCTGGCGTGGTGGGCGACCATGCGCCAGCCTTGCGCGGTCTTGTTGTACACATTGGTGGCAATCACGTAGGCGTGGCGCAGCCCTTCTTCGGTCATGACCTCGATACGCTCAAGCACGCTGTGCACGCTGGCGCTCATGGCTTCAACCTTGTGGACTTTTTCGGCATGCGCGCGTATGGTCCCATTGGCAAACATGGCGTCAAAAGCCGCCCGTATGGCGCCCGGGCCAAGCAGGCGCGGCCCGCCCGGATGGACGCAGACGATGTCGTCTTCATCGGCCCAGCAAGCCATGAGTTTTTCGATGTCGCCGCTTTGCAAGGCCTCATAAAAGGCCGCCTCGATGTCGTCAGCGTTGCCGTTGCTGGCCGGGGAAACTTTGGGTTTTCGCATGGATTCATTCGCTGGAATACGCGCTCAGCTCTTTGTTGGATGCGTCCGTATTAAGCCACGCATTGATCACACCCTGCATGTCGGCTGACTGTCCGGCCTGCCACAGCAGCTCCGGCCCCACGACATGGGTGCCTGCCGGCAACACACGCAGGGCGGCGTCCACAAACTCGGCCAGCTTGGTGGGCCGCACCGGCAGCGCCGATGCCGGGATCATGTATTTCATGACGGACAACATCCAGGCCGCGAGTTTTTCGGGCGCAGACCGTCCCGCCGGTGCGCTCTGTTTTTGCGCCGAGCGCACCAGCAGCACACGCTCAAAGCCCAGCGCGGCGACGGCCTGCTCGTCCATGCTGGCCAGGCCATGCCTGAGCGCTTGCGGCAGGCTGCCCTGCGCGTGGGGCAAAACCAGCACCAGCGTCTGCACACCACAGCGCCTGAACCAGTGCGCCAGCGCCGGCAGGTGCACAGGCTCCGGGGTCCAGAGTGCGCGCTCGCGGTCGTGGTACAGCCGGGGCGGCTCGAACATCACCACGCCGGTGTGCGCCGGCGCCGGACACAGGGGCCAGGCGCTGATGTCGTCACCACCAGCCGGCACGATGGCGACCTGCGACAGGGCGGTGCTCATCGGTTCCCGCGCCAGCACCTGGGCCTGCGCAAAACGTCCGCTGCCCGCGAGCCGGCGCAACATCTCGCTGCCCAGCGCGCCGGTCGCGCCGGCGACCAGCAAGCCGGGTTTGGCAGGCAGCCCCGCGGCGACGGGCCGCAACGCCGCCTGCAGGGCCCCCAAGGGGCCGCCGGATTGTGGAGGATGGATGACATTCAACGGCATATGACTATGGTAGTGTTGCAGCTTGCTTTTTGGAGGCTTGCCATGAAATTGCGTTTCCTGAACTGGTTTTTTACCGCCACCCTCGCCGTGTTCCTGACCGGTTGCGGCTACAACGACTTCCAGAGCCTGGACGAGCAGACCAAGGCGGCCTGGTCCGAAGTGGTCAACCAATACCAGCGCCGCGCCGACCTGATTCCCAACATTGTCGCCACCGTCAAGGGCGAAGCCGCCTTCGAGCAGGACACCCTGACCCGCGTGGTCGAGGCTAGAGCCAAAGCGACCTCCATGCAGGTCACGCCGGAGACGCTGAACAACCCGGAAGCCTTCGCAAAATTCCAGGCAGCGCAGGGCGAACTGAGCTCCGCGCTGTCGCGCCTGATGGTGGTGACTGAAAATTATCCCAACCTCAAGGCCAATCAGGGCTTCCAGGACCTGCGCGTTCAGCTCGAAGGCACGGAAAACCGCATTACCGTGGCGCGCAACCGCTACATCCTGGCGGTGCAGGCCTACAACGTGCTCGCACGCAGCTTCCCCAGCAACATCACGGCCATGGTCTTCGGCTACGGCGTCAAGCCGACGTTCAGCGTGCAGAACGAAGCACAAATCAGCACGCCCCCGGCGGTCAACTTCGAGAAGAAGTAAGCAGGCAAGCGGGCCTTCATGCTGCGACCCGCCATCGCCCGCACGCTGGCAGCCCTGGGGCTGTTGCTGGGCCTGTGGGCTGGCGCAGTGTCTGCCCAGGCCCTGCAGGCGATCCCGGCGCTGACGGCGCGTGTGATCGACACCACCAGCACGCTGGACGCCGCGCAGAAGCAGGCGCTGGAAGCCAGGCTGGCCGCGTTTGAAAAAGCCCGCGGCTCACAAATCGTGGTGCTGATGGTGCCGACAACCCAGCCTGAAGACATTTTCGACTACACCCAGCGCGTCGGTGATCTCTGGAAGATTGGCCGCAAGGACGTTGGCGACGGCGTGTTGCTGGTGGTCGCCAAGAACGACCGCAAGGTGCGCATCGCCACGGCCAAGACGCTGGAAGGTGCGATCCCTGACCTGGCCGCGCGGCAAATCATAGACCGCGCCATCACACCGAAGTTTCGTGAAAACGACTTTTCCGGCGGCCTCAATGCCGCCGCCGACCAGATCATGGCGCGTATCAGCGGCGAGAACCTGGCCTTGCCGGAGGCTGACGGTACACCCGGCGGCGGTGACGCGGGTTTTCAGTGGACCGATCTGGCGGTTTTCCTGTTTTTCGCGGTGCCTGTCGGCGGGCGCTTGCTGTCGGGCATGATCGGCCGCAAGGCCGGTGCGCTGGCCACCGGCGGTGTGGTCGGCGTCATCGCCTGGATCTTCACCGCCAGCCTGCTGATAGGCGGTATAGCGGCGCTGGTCGGGCTGGTGTTCGCATTGATCACCGGACTGGCATCCACGGGCCGCAGTGGCAGCTCGGGCTGGGGCGGCGGTGGCGGCTGGGGGGGTGGCTCCTCCGGTGGCAGTTGGGGCGGCGGGGGTGGCGGTTTCAGCAGCGGCGGCGGCGGCAATTTTGGCGGCGGTGGCGCGTCAGGGGGATGGTGACAGCATGAAACTCTGGACCTCGCTCTCACGCACCCTCCAGCACCTGTGGCTGGATGCTGACGACACGCGCCGCGCCATCCCGCCCGACATGCTGGAACGCCTGCAGCGCCGTGTGGCCGCCAGCGAACAACGCCACACGGGCGAAATCCGCATCTGCGTGGAAGCCGGCCTGCCACTGAGCTACCTGTGGCGCGGCGCCCCTGCGCGCGAGCGGGCAGTGACAATGTTCGGCAAGCTGCGTGTCTGGGACACCGAACACAACAACGGCGTGCTGATCTACCTGCTGCTGGCCGACCATGCGATCGAGATCGTGGCCGACCGCGGCCTGGACCGGCATGTGGACGCGACCCAATGGCAGGCCATGGTGGTGCGCATGGCCGAAGCCTTCAAGGAAAAGCGCTACGA
>JAZKIE010000112.1:0-5800 GCA_040385025.1 Pseudomonadota bacterium
GCGGCCAGCACGAGGTCGTACAGCGTGCGCTGCGCGGGCGTGAACTTGCCGTTGGCCGGGAAGGTGCGCGTGATGTCGCTGGCATAACCGTCGAGCTCGCAGCCGGCGTCGATCAGGCACAGGTCGCCGTCCTTGAGTTCGGCGTCGCCGGCGCGGTAGTGCAGCACGCAGGCATTGGCGCCGGCGGCGACGATGCTGGTGTAGGCCGGCCATTGTGAGCCATGGCGGCGGAACTCGTGCAGCAGCTCGGCTTCGAGGTGGTACTCGCGCAGGCCGCCCGGCACCGGCTTGCGCAGCATGGCTGCCGAGGTCTGCATGGCACGCACATGGGCACCGGCCGAGATTTTTCCGGCGCGCTTGAGGATGGCGACTTCATGTGCATCCTTGAACAGGCGCATCTCGTCCAGCACCTTGCACAGGTCATGTTGGCTTTGCGGGCATTCGGCGCCGAAGCGGATGCGCGCGCGCACCTTGCCGAGCCAGCCATCGACTTGCGTCTCCAGGCCAGCATGGGTGGCAAACGGGTACCAGACGGCTTTCTGGTTCTGCAGCAGCAGCGGCATCTTTTCTTCCAGCGTGTCGGCACTGAAAGCCGCATCCACGCCCAATGCGGTCGGAGCGGCCTTGGGGCCGAGCCGGATGCCGTCCCAGATCTCGCGCTCCAGGTCTTTGGGCCGGCAAAACAGCGTGCTGCGGCCGCTGGCATCTATCACCAGCCAGGCGCCGGGTTCGCTGAAACCGGTCAGGTAATAAAAATAGCTGTCGTGCCGGTAGGCAAAGTCACTGTCGCGGTTGCGCGCCAGTTCCGGCGCGGTGGGCAGCAGAGCGATGCCGCCGCCGGCGGCCTTGAGGGCACGTGCAACGGCGGCGCGGCGTTTTTCGTAAATGGTCATGAATGAAGCGCCTTCCTTTTTCCTGTCAGCGTGTGGTGTTCAGTTCGGCCAGGCGTTCGGGCGTGCCCACGTCGGTCCATGCGCCTGAATATAGCGCCGCCGTGACTTGCCCGCCCTGCATGGCCTGGCGCAGCAAGGGCGCCAGTGCGGCTTTTTGCCCGGCCGGCGTGTCCCGGAACAGCGCCGGATGGTACAGGCCGACGGTGCTGTAGGTGAACTGCTCGGTCGCGCGAGACAGTGCCAGGCCGCTTTCGCTGATGCCAAAGTCGCCATGGGGGTTGTGCGGCGGATTGGGCACCAGATAGATGTGGGCCAGCGCGCTGGAGGCCGCAAAGCGGTGCGCGTCGGACACCGGAAAGTCGAACTCCGGCATGAACACATCCCCCGCCAGCAACCAGAAGGGCGCGTCCTCCAGCAGCGGCAGGGCCGTCGCGATGCCGCCTGCGGTTTCGAGCGCGCCGCCAAACTGCGCGCCCTCGTGCGAGTAACGAATGCGCAGGCCGAAGGCGCTGCCCTCACCCAGCGCGGCCGGAAACTGCGCCTCCAGCCAGGCGGTGTTGATCACCACGTCTGTCACACCGGCAGCGGCGAGCTTTTCCAGATGCCAGGCGATCAGCGGTTTGCCCTGAACCTGCAGCAAGGGTTTGGGGGTGTGGTCGGTCAGCGGGCGCATGCGTTCGCCGCGACCGGCGGCCAGAATCAGGGCTTGGGTGCTCATGGTGCTGTGGATTATCACCGTTATGCATCAAATCGGCCTCTGGCCCATGTGGAATGGGCGCATCCAGCTATTGAATTCATAGCGACTTTGGAGCGGCTGGTGTCCCGCGACGCGCCAGCGGCTGCGGTGGGGCGCATCCCGTAAAATCTGGGGTTTTCCCGTGTTCGCCGGCGTGTTTGCATCGCTTGCCGGATGCGGGAGCTGCCCCCTCGCCTCCTCACCCACCTGGACCTCAAGCAAATGGCTGACACCTCCTCCTCCCTCATGGCCAACGCCATCCGTGCCCTGGCCATGGACGCCGTGCAACAGGCCAACTCCGGTCACCCCGGCGCGCCCATGGGCATGGCCGACATGGCCGTGGCGCTGTGGGGCCGCCACCTCAAGCACAGCCCGCACAACCCCGGCTGGTTTGACCGCGACCGTTTTGTGCTGTCCAACGGCCACGGCTCCATGCTGATTTATGCGCTGCTGCACCTGACCGGTTATGCCCTGCCGATCAAGGAACTGAAAAACTTCCGCCAGTTGCACAGCAAGACGCCAGGCCACCCCGAGTTCGGCTATACCCCCGGCATTGAAACCACCACCGGCCCGCTGGGCCAGGGCCTGAGCAACGCCGTCGGCATGGCGCTGGCCGAAAAGCTGATGGCGGCAGAGTTCAACCAGGCCGACCACCACATCGTTGACCACCACACCTATGTCTTCATGGGCGACGGCTGCCTGATGGAAGGCATCAGCCACGAAGCCTGTGCGCTGGCCGGCGCCTGGAAACTGAACAAGCTCATCGCGCTGTACGACGACAACGGCATCTCCATCGACGGCCAGGTCACGCCCTGGTTTATCGACAACACCCCCGTGCGTTTTGCGGCCTATGGCTGGAACGTGATCGGGCCTATCGACGGCCATGATGCCGATGCGGTGGACCGCGCGATTGCCGACGCCAAAAACAGCGCCGACAAACCGACGCTGATTGTCTGCAAGACCCACATCGGCAAGGGCTCGCCGAACCGCGCCAACACCGCCAAGGCCCATGGCGAGCCGCTGGGTGCCGAAGAAATCAAGCTCACACGTGAAGCTATCAACTGGCCGCACGCCCCGTTCGAGCTTCCGAAAGAAGCCCACGAGGCCTGGGACGCCAAGGCCAAGGGCCTGGCGCTGGAAGCCGCCTGGGACGCCAAATTCACCGCCTACAAGGTGGCGCATCCCGAGCTGGCGGCCGAGTTCACGCGCCGCATGAAGGGCGATCTGCCGCGCGCGTTTTCGCAGACCGCTGTGGACACCGTTGTTGGCGCCCACACCAAGGCCGAGACGGTGGCTTCGCGCAAGGCCTCGCAGCTGTCCCTCGAAGCCTTCACGGCCGCGCTGCCGGAAATGCTGGGCGGCTCGGCCGACCTGACCGGCTCCAACCTGACCAACACCAAAAGCACGCCAGCGCTGCGCTTCGACCTGGCCGGCGATGTGGTCAAGACTGACAGCGCCGAAGGCGGCAAGCTCATCGGCCGCCACATCAATTACGGCGTGCGCGAGTTTGGTATGGCCGCCATCATGAACGGCATCGCGCTGCACGGCGGCTACATCCCCTACGGCGGCACTTTCCTGACCTTCAGCGACTACAGCCGCAACGCCATTCGCATGGCCGCGCTGATGAAGTTGCGCGTGGTGCATGTGTTCACGCACGACTCCATTGGCCTCGGTGAAGACGGCCCGACCCACCAGTCGATCGAACACGCCGCCAGCCTGCGGTTGATTCCCAACCTGGACGTCTGGCGTCCGGGCGACACGGCTGAAACCGCCGTGGCCTGGGCCGTGGCGCTGCAAAACAAAAACAAACCGACCGCCCTGCTGCTGAGCCGTCAGAACCTGCCGTATGCACCGAAAAACGACCTCGGCGAGATCAGCCGCGGCGCTTACGTGTTGTCCGAGCCGGCCGAAGTTGGCCTGGCCAAAAAGGCCCAGGCCGTGATCATTGCGACAGGTTCCGAAGTGCAGCTCGCGCTCAAGGCCCAGGAGCTGCTGGCCAGCCGAAAAATCGCCGTGCGTGTGGTCTCCATGCCCAGCAACACCACTTTCGACAAGCAGTCCACTGCCTACAAATCGTCTGTGCTGCCCGAAGGCATTCCGCGCATCGCGGTCGAGATGGGTGTGACCGACGGCTGGTGGAAATACGGCTGCGCCGCCGTGGTCGGCATCGACAGCTACGGCGAGTCGGCGCCCGCGCCAGTGCTGTTCAAGCATTTCGGCTTCACGCCGGAAAACGTGGCCGACACCGTGCGCAAGGTGCTGAAGAAATAAAACTTTCATCGCGGACAGCTTCCGCAATGATTCCCCGTTAACTTCCAGGAGCAATAGCAGATGACGATCAAACTAGGTATCAACGGCTTCGGCCGCATCGGGCGCAATGTCTTGCGCGCAGCCGTGCAAAACTTCAGCGACATCGAGATCGTCGGCATCAACGACCTGCTCGAACCCGACTACCTCAAGTACATGCTGCAGTACGACTCGGTGCATGGCCGCTTCAAGGGCGATGTTTCGGTCGAAGGCAACACCCTGATCGTCAACGGCAAGAAAATCCGCCTGACGCAGGAGCGCGACCCCGCTGCGCTGAAGTGGAACGAGATCGGCGCCGACATCGTGCTCGAAGCCACCGGCCTGTTCCTGGACAAGGCCTCGGGTGAAAAACACCTGGCTGCTGGCGCCAAAAAAGTCATCTTCTCGGCACCGTCCAAGGACGACACACCGATGTTCGTCTACGGCGTCAACGACAAGACCTATGCCGGCCAGGCCATCATTTCCAACGCCAGCTGCACCACCAACTGCCTGGCCCCGCTGGCCAAGGTGCTCAACGACAAATGGGGCATCAAGCGCGGCCTGATGACCACCGTGCATGCGGCGACAGCCACACAGAAAACCGTGGACGGCCCGAGCAACAAGGACTGGCGCGGCGGCCGCGGCATCCTGGAAAACATCATCCCGTCGAGCACCGGCGCGGCCAAGGCGGTCGGCGTGGTGATCCCCGAGCTCAACAAAAAGCTCACCGGCATGTCCTTCCGTGTGCCGACCTCCGACGTGTCGGTGGTGGACCTGACTTGCGAACTCAACAAGGAAGCCACGCTGAAAGAGATCTGCGCCGAGATGAAGGCGCAAAGCGAAGGCGCACTCAAGGGCATCCTCGGCTACACCGAAGACAAGGTAGTCGCCACCGACTTCCGCGGCGAGACCTGCACCAGCGTATTTGACGCCGATGCCAGCATCGCACTGGACAGCACCTTCATCAAGGTGGTCGCCTGGTACGACAACGAATGGGGTTACTCCAACAAGTGCCTGGAGATGGTGCGCGTGGTCGCGAAATAATCTCGCGCCTACTGACTGAAAAGCGCCTTCGGGCGCTTTTTTTGTGGGCAATCAGCAAGGCGCGGCGACTCCTTCGTACAACAGGCAGGCCATCGCTGTATTGACGGCTCGCAGCGCCGCACGTATGGTTGCCCGATGCCGCGCCCATGCAGTGCGGCGTCAGGGGGGAGCGTCATGCAGGATGAGGCGTTTCGGGAGTGGCTGGTCAGCAAAAGCTGGGCGCAGGGCGTGCGTTACAGCAAGGTCGTGGCGTGCCTGCTGCCGCCGGCAGCCCTGGCCATTCATGCGCCGTCCATCTCCGGTGGCTGGGAAGCCTTGCCGGCCGCCTCCCTGTGGTTGCTGGGCTGGCAGCTTGCCGCCGAGCTGTTTTTTCTCGGCATTGTCGCCACCGACCGCCTGTTGCCGCCGTCACGCAGCCGCGAATACCCGCTCTACCTGGCCTGCATCGGTGCGGTGGCGCTGGCGACCTGGATAGGTGCGGCGGCAGCCTGGCGGCGCGGTGACCTGTCGATTTACGCCGCCGGGCTGACCTTTGTGGCCACCGTGATGTGCACGCCGCGCCCGGTGCGCCGCCCCATGTACCTGCTCAGTTTTGCCGTCCTGGGGCTTGCCGCGGTCTGGCGGCACGGCGATGCGGCCCGTGTGCTGGCCACGCTGGTGAATCCCTTTTGCGTGGTTGTTCTGTGCATGGAACTGGACAAGTTCAGCTACGCGCGCAACCTGGAGCTCTACACCGAGACGCGTCGCGCCGAGGCCGAACGCGCCCGGGCCGACCAGGTGCTCTATAACGTGCTGCCGGCTTCCATTGCCGAGGAGCTCAAGCGCGACGGCAAGGTCAAGG
>JAZKIE010000113.1:0-1589 GCA_040385025.1 Pseudomonadota bacterium
AGACCTGGGCCTGATCGCCTCGCTGCACCAGGGCGGCGGTCCGGCACGCACACCGGATGGTTGGGAAAAACTCGAAGCCGCCGGCCTGCTCGGCGAACACATCAACATCGTGCACGGCCATGCGCTGGACGACGTGCAGCTCAAGCGTTTCTGCGAACTGGGCATGAGTTTTTCGGCGGCGGCCGAAAACGAAATGAGCCAGGGCCACGGCCACCCGCTGACCGGTCGCCTGCGCGCCTTCGGCCGTGCGCCCTCGCTGGGCGTGGACCTCGAAAGTGTGCTGAGCGGCGACATGCTCTCGCAGGCGCGGATGGCGCTGGGCATCCAGCGCTCGCTGGACAACGTGGCTTACCGCGAAACCCACGGCAGCATCCCGCCGACCTCGACCATCACCACGCGCGAGGCGTTGTCCTGGGTCACGGTCGAAGGCGCGCGCATGCTCAA
Source organism: Pseudomonadota bacterium (assembly GCA_040385025.1). GTDB lineage: Bacteria > Pseudomonadota > Gammaproteobacteria > Burkholderiales > Burkholderiaceae_C > Polaromonas. The sequence continues at coordinate 445 of JAZKIE010000113.1, forward strand.
GCAATCGCACCGCATCGGCTCACTGGCCGCCGGCAAGCAGGCCGACCTGGTGCTGATCCGCGCCAGCGATCTCAACATGCAGCCGGTGCACGACCCGGTCAGCTCGGTGGTGATGCAGGCCTCGCTGGCCAACATCGACAGCGTGATGGTGGCGGGGCGCTGGAAGAAGCGCCACGGCCAGTTGCTGGACGTGGACCTGGCGCCGCATCTGGCGGCGCTGCGTGCCTCGGGAGAAAAGATCGCGATGGCGCTTTCGCTATAAAAACAATAGCTGTTGGCGCATATGGGTAAAGGGCAGAGACCCGATTTCATTCATAACCAGGAGACAAACCATGAAAAAGCTGATTCTTGTTGCTGCGGGCCTGCTGGCCGTCGGCGGGGTGATGGCCCAGGCCGCTTACCCTTCCAAACCCATCAAATTCCTCGTGCCTTTCACGGCCGGCAGCGGCACCGACCTGATTGCGCGCACGGTGGCCGACACCATGGGCAAAAGCATGGGCCAGACCATCATCGTCGAGAACAAGCCGGGCGCCGGCGGCACGATTGCCGCGAGCCAGGTCGCCAAGGGCGAGGCCGACGGTTACACCGTGCTGGTGCATTCCTCGGGCCATGCGCTGAACCCGGCGATCTACAGCACCATCGGTTACGACACGCTGAAAGACCTGAGCGGCATCACGCCGCTGGCGGCCCTGCCCAATGTGCTGGTGGTCAATCCCGCCAAGGGCTGGAAGTCGGTGGCCGACCTGGTGGCGGCCGCGAAGGCCAAACCCGGCCAGCTCAATTACGCCTCGGCCGGTGTCGGCAGCGCCACCCACCTCAATGCCGAAAAATTCCGCCTGCAGGCCGGCATCGAGGCCCTGCATGTGCCTTACAAGGGCACACCCGAAGCCATGACCAATGTCATAGGCGGCAGCAACGACTGGTTCTTTGCGCCGCTGGCCTCGGCCCTGCCGCTGGTCAAGGACGGCAAGCTGCAGGCGCTGGCCGTCAGCACACCGGCGCGCTCACCGGCGCTGCCGCAGGTGCCGACCACAGTGGAGGCCGGCGTGCCTGGCTCCGACTACACCTTCTGGGTCGGCATGATTGTCGCCAGCAGCACGCCCGCGACTGTGGTCAAACGCCTGCATGAGGAGGCGCTCAAAGCC